>JAFEGC010000089.1 GCA_018240265.1 Pseudomonadota bacterium
GCACGAGCGCGCTCGTGCGATCTGCCATGCACTCGCGGCTAAAAAGCAGTCCTGCCTGATTATCGCTCCTTGATGCGAGCGCGGCGGCGTGCGCCATGCACGCCCGCCACGTTCAATATGAACGCATATTCGCGCGCCACCTCGCGCAGGCGCTCGAAACGGCCTGACTTGCCGCCGTGTCCGGCGCGCAGGTCCGTGTGCAGCAGCAGGGGTTCTTCGCCCAGCCGCCGCTCCAGGAGTCGCGCCACCCACTTGGCCGGCTCGAAATACTGTACCTGGCTGTCCCACAGACCGGTGGTCACGTACATCGCGGGATAATGCTGCGCGCCCACGTTGTCGTAGGGTGAATACGACAGCATGTAATCGTAATAACGCCGCTCCGTGGGGTTGCCCCATTCGTCGAATTCATTGGTGGTCAGCGGCAGAGACGAATCCAGCATGGTGGTGACCATGTCGACGAACGGTACTTGCGCGATGATGCCGCGGTAGGCCTGCGGCGCGAGATTCGCCACCGCGCCCATCAGCAGCCCACCGGCGCTGCCACCCATGGCGAACACGCGGTCCGGCGCCGCCACTTTCAGCTCCACCAGGTGCTTTGTTACGTCGATGAAGTCATGGAAGGAGTTTTTCTTGTGCAGCAGCCGGCCTTCGTCGTACCAGGCGCGGCCCAGATCCTGCCCGCCGCGCACATGCGCCAGCGCGAACACCAAGCCGCGGTCCAGGAGCGACAGCCGCGCGGAGGAAAAGCCCGGGTCCAGCGAGTGCCCGTAGGCGCCATAGCCGTATTGCAGGAGCGGCGCCGTGCCGTCGAGCGGCGTGTCCTTGCGGTACACCAGCGAAACCGGAATCTGCGCGCCGTCGCGGCCCGGTGCACGAATGAACTGCGTGGCGTAGCGGTCGGGGTCGAAGTCGCCGAGCACGCGTTCCTGTTTCTTCAGGGTCCGCGTCCGCGTATGCAGGTCGCAGTCCAGTACGCTCGGCGGGGTCTTGAGCGAGGTGAAGGTGTAGCGCAGCGTGTCGGAGTCCAGGTCCACGTTCACGCCCAGCGACATGGTGTAGGCGGGTTCGCCAGCATCCACCAGAAAATCCTCCCGACCGGCGCTCTCCCGCAGCGGCCGGATGCGCAGGCGCTTCAGCCCGCCCGAGCGTTCCGACACTGCGATGAAGGACTTCATCACCTCGAAGTCGTGGATGAACACCTGCGGGTGATGCGCCTGCAGGTCGCGCCACTGGCTTGCGTCTCCCGCGGCGCCGATCGGCACGCGCACCAGCCGGAAATTCGGCGCCTGCCGGTTGCTGCGCAGGATGAATTCCTCGCCCCAGTGCTCGACCTGGTATTCATGCTCGCGCTCGCGCGGCAGCACGGTGCGAAAGCGCGGTTCGGGATCGTCGGCCTCGGCATAGCGCCACTCCGAAGACAGGGTGCTCTCCATGCCCAGCAGCACGAAACGGTCGGACTTGGTGCGGGCGATGGTGGTGTAGAAGCTCGGGTCGTCTTGCTCGAACACCAAGCCGTCGTGCGCCGGGTCGGTGCCGACCCGGTGCTGGCGTACGTAACGGCCGAGCAGGGTTTGGGGATCCTTGGCCACGTACAGGAGGCTGATCGAGTCGTTCAGCCACACGAGGTCGGCCTCGATGTTGCCGATCCCAAGTTCCGATACTTCGCCGCTGGCCAAGTTCTTCACCCACAGCGAGTACTCGCGCCGCCCCACCCGGTCCTCGCACCAGGCAAGGAACCTCCCGTCAGGGGAGACCTCGAACGTGCCCAGGTCGAAAAACGCATGCCCGGCCGCCAGCGCATTCACATCTAGCAGGATCTGCTCGGGCGCCTCCAACGTTCCCGGCCGGCGCGCCAGCACCGGGTACTCCTGCCCGGTCGAGAAGCGCGCGTAGTACCAATGGCCTCGCTTGAAGTACGGCACCGTGCTGTCGTCCTGCTGCATCCGCGCAACGATTTCGCGGTACAGGCGCCGTTCGCGGTTGCCGTGGTCTTTGAACCATTGCGCCGTGTAGCGGTTATGGGCGCGCAGGTAGGCCAGCACCTCCCGGTCTTTGCGCGCATCGTCGCGCAGCCAGTAGTAGGGGTCCTCACGCCCGCCATGCGGGGACGGCACGGTATGTGGGCGGCGTGGGGCGAGCGGCTGCCGCGGGCGGGGAGGAGGCGAGGAGGCGCTGGACATGAGATTGACGTGCGGCAGGTCTGAGCGCCAGTATAGTCGCCGGCAGTCCCGCAGATGCCGATCTGCGGACGCCACGGTGGGAAAGGCTGGCGATGGGAGTATTCGCATGCAAACAGTCAAGCACCTGCTCGAACGTAAATCCGCCGAAGTCATTTCGGTCGGACCCGGGGATTCGGTCCTGACGGCCATCAAACTGATGGCCGAGCGCCATGTGGGCGCGTTGCTGGTCATGCGCGAATGGCAAGCCGAACCGCAAGCGGAACGGGAACTGCTGGGCGTGATTTCCGAACGCGACTACGCCCGCAAGGTCATTCTCAAGGGCCGCTCCTCGCACGATACACCGGTGTCCGAGATCATGAGCTCGCCGGTCATTTCCGTGAGTCCGTCGGATACCGTCCACCGCTGCATGCAGATCATGACCGACAAGCGCATCCGCCATCTGCCGGTGGTGCGCGAGGGACGCGTGGTCGGGGTGCTGTCCATCGGCGACCTGGTCAAGGCCATGATCGACGAGCAGCGCGAGGAGATCGAGCAGCTACAGCGCTACATCGCCGGCAGCTAGCCCTAAATTGGGCGTTGACGGGTCGCGCTGTGCCGGTATCATGAAGCCATAGTTCGCGTCCGACGATTTTCGGAAAGACGCTACGCGCAGCGCCCGCGCACCTGTGCCCGCTGTTGCTTAACCGGTTGTTTTATGGAGTCTTTTGGTTGGCTATGCCACTTTGCGGTGCATGGCACGGTGCGTTATGGGCGATGAGAATCAGGGTGTGAAGGCAGCGGCGGACGATCCGCGCGCGGCCGATTGGGGCTTGGTGCGCAAGGCTTACGAGCGCGATTCCTGTGGTTTCGGACTCATCGCCAGTCTCGACGATACGGCCTCGCACTGGGTGGTGAAGACCGCCATCTCCTCCCTCAATCGCCTGACGCACCGCGGTGCCATCGCCGCCGACGGCAAGACCGGCGATGGCTGCGGGCTGCTGCTCAAGCGCCCCACCAATTTCCTGCGCGCCATTGCCAAGGAGCAGGGCTTCAAGTTGAAGCCCCTATTCGCGGCCGGCAACGTGTTCCTGAACCCTGACGCTGCGCTGGCCCAGGCGGCGCGCGAGCGCCTGGCGGCGGAGCTGGCCCGCGAGGACATCACCGTGGCGGGTTTTCGCCGGCTGGCGGTGGATGAAAACGCCTGTGGGAGCGACGCTCTGAAGACCCTGCCGTTGATCGAGCAGGTGTTCGTGTGCTGCGCCGAGGATATCGACGAGGCCGCCTTCAACCGGCGCCTGTTCCTGGCGCGCCGCCGCACCGAAAAGGCGCTGGAATCCGACCCCGTTTTCTACATACCCTCGCTGTCGGCGGCCACGCTGGTCTACAAGGGCATGGTGATGCCGCAGCATCTCACTGAGTTCTATACCGACCTCAGCGATCCGCGCCTGGAAACCTCGGTGGCGGTGTTCCACCAGCGATTCTCCACCAACACCCTGCCGCAGTGGCGCCTGGCGCACCCGTTCCGGTATCTCGCGCACAACGGCGAGATCAACACCATCCAGGGAAACCGCAACTGGGCGGTGGCGCGCGGCCCGCTGCTGCGCTCCCCGGTTCTGCCCGATCTCGGCGACATCCTGCCGGTGGTATCCCTGCAGGGCTCGGATTCGCAGTCGCTGGACAACATGCTGGAGCTTCTGCTGATGGGCGGGCTTGATCCCATGCATGCCATGCGCCTGCTGATTCCGCCAGCCTGGCAGACCGTGGACATGATCGACCCGGACTTGAAGGCGTTCTACGAGTATTACGCCGCGCATATGGAGCCCTGGGACGGGCCGGCCGGCGTGGTGCTCACCGATGGGCGCTATGCCTGCTGCACCCTGGATCGTAACGGCCTGCGGCCGGCGCGCTGGGTGATCACGCGCAATCGCCATGTCACCATCGCCTCCGAGGCCGGCGTGTGGGATTACAGCCCGGCGGAGGTGGTGAAGAAGGGCAAGCTCGGGCCGGGTGAGATACTGGCGCTCGACCTGCAGACCGCCGAGCTCATGGACACCAGGCGCGTGGACGAGTTGCTCAAGAGCCGCCACCCGTACAAGACCTGGCTGAAGAAGGGCGTGCGTTATCTCGAGACCGATCTCATCGACCCGCGGTTGGCCGCGGAGCCGATGGACCGGGATACGCTCGCCCTGTTCCAGAAGCTGTTCAACGTCTCGGTGGAGGAGCGCGACGAGATCATCCGCGTGCTCGCCGAGGATGAAAGCGAGGCGGTGGGTTCGATGGGCGACGACACGCCCATGCCGGTGCTGTCACGCAAGGTGCGCTCGCTGTACGACTTCTTCCGTCAGGCCTTTGCGCAGGTGACCAACCCGCCCATCGACCCGCTGCGAGAGAGCGTGGTCATGTCGCTGCAGACGCAGATCGGTCCAGAGTGCAACATTTTCGTGCCGGTGCCGCAGCACGCCAATCAGATCGTGCTGAACTCACCCATCCTGTCGCAGCGCAAGCTGCGACAGATCGTGGGTCTGGCCGAGGAAGGCATCGCGCACGAATTCCTCGATCTGCAATACGATGCTGCGCAGGACTTGAAGAGCGCCATCCTCGCCGTGTGCGACCGGGCTGAGGCCGCGGTGCGCGAGGGCAAGCTGGTGCTGCTGCTCTCGGATCGCTACCCGGTGCAGGGCAAGCTACCTATACACGCGCTGCTCGCCACCGGCGCCGTGCATCACCGCTTGGTGCAGACCGGCCTGCGTTGCAAGTGCAACATCCTGGTGGAGACCGGCACGGCGCGCGATCCGCATCATTTCGCCTGTCTGATCGGCTATGGCGCGACCGCCGTCTATCCGTATCTCGCCTACCAGACACTGTTCGATCTGATGCGCAAGGGCGCGGTGAAAATGGACGCCGACACGCGTCTGGAGCTGGGGCGAAGTTATCGCCGCGGCATCCGCAAGGGCCTGTTCAAAATCATGTCCAAGATGGGCATTTCCACGGTGGGCAGCTATCGCAGCGCACAGTTGTTCGAGATTGTGGGCCTGGCCGACGAAGTGGTGGAGCTGTGTTTCCCCGGTACCGACAGCCGCATCCAGGGCGCGGGTTTTGAGGACTTGCACCAGGACACGCTTTGCCTTGCTCAGCGCGCCTGGGATGCGGCGCAGAGCGTGGAGCAGGGCGGCTTGCTCAAGTACATGCACGGCGGCGAGTACCACATGTACAACCCCGACGTGGTGGCGATGCTCCAGGCCGCGGTGATGACCGGCGACTACGAGCGCTACAAGCAGTTCGCCGAACTGGTCAATGGCCGTCCGGCCTCCTGCATCCGCGATCTGCTCGGTGTCGAATGGGGTAACTCGCCCATCCCGGTGGATGAGGTGGAGCCGGTCGATGCCATCCTCATGCGTTTCGACAGCGCCGGCATGTCTCTGGGCGCGCTCTCGCCCGAGGCGCACGAGGCGCTGGCCATCGCCATGAATCGGCTGGGCGCGCGTTCGAATTCCGGCGAGGGCGGCGAGGACCCGCGCCGCTTCGGCACCGAGCGTAATTCCAAGATCAAGCAGGTAGCCTCGGGGCGCTTCGGCGTCACGCCCGAGTACCTGATCAGCGCCGAAGTGCTGCAGATCAAGGTGGCGCAGGGCGCCAAGCCCGGCGAGGGTGGGCAGCTTCCGGGACACAAGGTGAACGAGACCATCGCGCGCCTGCGTTTCGCGCGTCCCGGCGTCGGCCTGATCTCACCGCCTCCGCATCACGACATCTACTCCATCGAGGACCTGGCGCAGCTCATCTTCGATCTGAAGCAAGTGAACCCGCAGGCGCTGGTGTCGGTGAAGCTGGTGGCCGAGCCGGGCGTGGGCACGGTGGCGGCGGGCGTGACCAAGGCGTATGCGGATCTCATCACCGTCAGCGGCTACGATGGCGGCACCGGTGCAAGTCCCTTGAGCTCGATCAAGTACGCCGGCACGCCCTGGGAACTGGGTCTGGCCGAGACGCACCAGACGCTGCGCGCCAATGATCTGCGTCACCGCGTGCGGTTGCAGACGGACGGCGGGCTCAAGACCGGGCTGGACGTGATCAAGGCGGCGATGATCGGTGCGGAGAGCTTCGGTTTCGGCACCGCGCCGATGGTGGCGCTGGGCTGCAAGTACCTGCGCATCTGCCATCTGAACAATTGCGCCACCGGCGTGGCCACCCAGCACCCGGTGCTGCGCAGCAAGTACTTCATCGGGCTGCCGGAGATGGTGATCAACTATTTCCGCTTCGTGGCGCAGGAGTGCCGCGAGCTGATGGCGCGCATGGGCGTGCGCAGCATGGCCGAGATCATCGGCGCGACGCAGCGCCTGCGTGCGCTGCCGGGCGAGACGGCCAAGCAGCGCAAGCTGGATCTTTCGCCCATCCTGGCCAACTCGGCGCTGGTGAGCGAGCGTCCGCAGTTCTGCCTGGATCCGCGCAACGAACCCTTCGATCGCGGCGAGCTGGCGGAGAAAATGCTGGCCGACATGCGCCAGGCCATCGATTCGAAGTCCGGTGGCCGGTTCGCCTACGAAGTGCGCAACCATCACCGCTCCATCGGCGCGCGTCTGTCCGGTGAGATCGCGCGGCGCTGGGGCAACAACGGCATGGCCGATGCGCCCATCGAGGTGCAGCTCACCGGTTCGGCCGGACAAAGTCTGGGCGTGTGGAATGCCGGCGGCCTGCATCTGACACTGGAAGGCGAGGCCAACGACTACGTGGGAAAGGGCATGGCCGGCGGTCGCATCATCATCCGCCCGCCGGCCGCATCGAGCTTCGTCGCGCGCGATACCACCATCATGGGCAACACCTGCCTGTATGGCGCCACCGGTGGCGAGCTATTCGCCGCCGGCATGAGCGGCGAACGTTTCGCGGTGCGCAACTCCGGCGTGACCGCGGTAATCGAAGGCGCCGGTGATCACTGCTGCGAATACATGACCGGCGGGGTGGTGTGCGTGCTCGGGCGCACGGGAGTGAACTTCGGCGCGGGTTTCACTGGCGGCTTCGCCTACGTGCTGGACACGGAGCGCGATTTCGTCGACCGCTATAACCACGAACTGATCGATATCCACCGCGTCTCGCCCGAAGGCATGGAGACCTACGTGCAGCATCTGCGCGGACTGATCGCACAGCACGTCGCGGCCACGGGCAGCGTCTGGGGCGAACAGATCCTGAACGATTTTCGCACCTTTGTCGGCAAGTTCTGGGTGGTCAAGCCCAAGGCGGCGGCCATCGACAGCCTGCTCGAGAATCTGCGGCGCGCAGCCTGAGGGTCGTAAAGCTCGTGTCCGACAAGCATCTGCAATTCCTCGACATTCCCCGCAAGGACCCCGACAAGCGCCCGGTGGAAGAGCGCATCGTCCAGTTCCGCGAGATCTATCTGCCGTACTCGGCCGAGGGCGCTGCGCAGCAGGCGGGGCGCTGCCTGTCCTGCGGGAATCCCTTCTGCGAATGGAAATGCCCGGTCCACAATTACATTCCCAACTGGCTCAAGCTGATCGACGAGGGCAAGCTGTTCGAGGCGGCGGAGCTATCGCACCAGACCAATTCGCTACCCGAGATGTGCGGCCGCGTCTGCCCGCAGGACCGGTTGTGCGAGGGCGCCTGCACGCTCAATGACGGGTTGGGCGCGGTCACCATCGGTTCCATCGAAAAGTACATCACCGACGAGGCGTTCAAGGCCGGCTGGCGGCCGGACCTGTCCAACGTCAAGCCCACTGGCAAACGCGTGGCCGTGGTTGGCGCGGGACCCGCGGGCCTCGCCTGCGCCGATATCCTGGTGCGCAACGGCGTGAAGCCGGTGGTGTTCGATCGCTATCCCCGGATCGGCGGCCTGCTCAGCTTCGGTATCCCGCCGTTCAAGCTCGAAAAAGAAGTGGTCGACAAGCGCCACGAGGTCATGGTGGAGATGGGGGTGGAGTTTCGCCTGGGCGTGGAGATCGGGCGCGACCTGTCGTTCGAATCGCTGCTGGGCGAGTTCGATGCCGTGTTCCTGGGCATGGGCACCTACCGCTACGTGAAGGGCGGATTCGCCGGCGAGGATCTGCCGGGCGTGTACGAGGCGCTGCCCTATCTCATCTCCAATATCGAACGTGAGCTGGGCATGGCATCGAGCGGCGGGTTCATCGACCTGCGCGACAAGCACGTCGTGGTGCTGGGCGGCGGCGACACCGGCATGGACTGCAATCGCACCGCCATCCGCCAGGGAGCGACTAGCGTCACCTGCACCTACCGGCGCGACGAGGCCAACATGCCGGGCTCACGCCGCGACTACAAGAATAGCAAGGAGGAGGGCGTGACCTTCCTGTTCAACCGCCAGCCGGTGGAAATCGTCGGCTCGGATCGCGTCGAAGGCGTGAAAGTGGTGCAAACGCGCCTGGGCGCCCCGGACTTTCGCGGACGGCGTGTGCCGGAAGCGGTGCCGGACAGCGAGGAGACCATCCCCGCCGACGCCGTGATCATTGCCTTTGGCTTTCTTCCCAGCCCGCCGGACTGGTTCGCCGAACAGAACATCGCGCTGCATCCGAACGGACGGGTGCGCGTGAGCACGGCCTCGGCGCGTGCTTTCCAGACCACCAATCCCAAGGTGTTCGCGGGCGGTGATATGGTGCGCGGCTCGGACCTGGTGGTGACGGCGGTGTTCGAGGGGCGCGAGGCGGCGAAGGGAATTCTCGACTACTTGCGCGGTTGAGATACGCGGCGCGGCCGGCATCGGCCGGTTGCGCCGGCCGAGGTCGGTGACTGAGACCACATACGTGCTCACCTCGCCGCTCGCGTAGCCGGTCAGCCTGTTGTGCCGGCCGAGGTGGGCGGCTGGGACGATAAACGCGCGGCTCACAGCCGCCACAGCAGTTCATCCAGCGAGCGCTGCCAGCCGAAGCGCTTCAGGTCGACGCGGCCGTTGCGGAATACGATGCCCTCGCGTTCGAGGAGCCGGCGTTGCCGTTCCGCGCCACCGCTGCCGCGGGGCAGCGAAATGCGGCCGCTGCCGTTGACCACTCGGTACCAGGGAATGCCACGCGATGCCGGCAGCAGGCGCAGGGCACGGCCCACCCGTCGCGCACCGCGCGCAAGGCCCGCGCGCTCGGCCACCCAGCCGTAGGCCGCCACCCGGCCACGCGGGATCTGGCGCACCACGGCATAGATGGCCTCGTCGACATCGTTACGGGATCGGCCGGATTTGGAATGACCTGGCTTGGAATGACCGGACCTGGATTGGCCGGACTTGGCGTGGTCCGATTTGGCGTAGCCTGGCTTGGTGTGACCGGGCTTGGCGTGGCCGGACGGTTTCATGTTGGGAGCGTGGCAGGAATCGGCGTATCGTCAATACTTTGCCTGGAGCCGGTGCCGTGGCCATAGCCGTCCGTGTCACGCCGATGAAGCGTTTCTTCGACATCGAATC
>JAFEGC010000008.1 GCA_018240265.1 Pseudomonadota bacterium
AAAGATCGATTCGGGATGCGTGCTGGTCCACCAGTTCCCCAGCTCGCGGTCGATGAGCGGCATTTCCTCGTCGCTGAATTCGTAGATGTCCTCCCACCGTCCCTTCAATCGCACCTGGTGAAACAGGCGCGTACCCTCGCGTACTATTCGGCGGGTTTCATGCGGGGTCGGCTGTTCTACTTCCACCGCCATGCGGATCGCGGCGGTGAGGGAGAACCCGCCGATGCCGCAATCGACCATCCAGGGCTCGCCCGCGAGGTCGACTTTCACGAACAGGTGTGTGCGCGGCGGAATGAATTCGCGCGGCTGTTTCAGGCGCACGCGGGCGCACAGAGGAGTGGCCTTGAATCCGAGCGCGCTCAATGCCTCCAGCAGCAGACCGTTTTGCTGGAAGCAGTAGCCGCCGCGCCGGTTTTGAATGAGTTGCCGTTCGAGCGAGGCGAGGTCCAGTTTCGGTGTCTGGCCGAGCAGCACGTCCAGATTCTCGAAGGGGATGGCCGAGGAATGACTCGCGGCAATGGCGTTCAAGGTCGCCAGTGTCGGCGCTCGCGGGCCCACGTAACCGATGCGGGTGAAATAGGCGTCGAGGTCGAGCGCATGTAGGAGCATGCCGGATACACTGCCGCAGCCTCGCGGTTCATTCAAGTACCGGGCCGGCATTGCCTGCCCGGCCGGCCGCACCAGTGGCACGATTATCAAGGTGCACACCCGAAATGTAAGCTACAAGGGCTACACTCATCACGCGAGCGAAGACGATCCGCAGTACGAAATCAAAAGCGACCGCACCGATCACATCGCCCTACACAAAGGCAGCGCGCTCACGAAGAAGGGCTGACGAGATCTTCCGACTGTATACGATCGGTCATTCGACGCACACGCTGGTCGAGTTCGTGGCGTTGTTGCAGCAGATCAACATCGACATGGTGGTCGACGTGCGCGCGTTTCCGCGCTCCCGGACCAATCCGCAATTCAACATCGACACGCTGCCCGAATCCCTTGCCGCGGTTGGCGTTGGATACCGACACCTGCGTGCGCTTGGTGGGCGACGCCATCACCGCGCCGACGCGCCGCCATCACCCAACACGTTATGGCGGAATCAGTCTTTTCGAAACTACGCGGACTATGCCGCCACGGACGAATTTCGTGCGGGACTAGCTGAGCTGCGCTCGCTGATGCTCGCGCACCGTTGCGCCATCATGTGCTCGGAGGCCGTCTGGTGGCGGTGCCACCGCCGGATCATCGCCGACTACCTGCTCGCCGACGGCGTTTCGGTCGGGCATATCATGGACCTCAACAGCATACAGCCGGCCCGGCTTACACCCGGCGCGCGCCGGGTGCTTGATGAGGTGCTGATCTACCCCGCAGAGTCCTGATGCGGGTCGCAAACTATGTCAGCTAGACTGCATCGATACGAGCCGGCGGCGCAATCGCCGCGCACTGGGTATCAGCGGCATCGCCCAACAGCAGGTGCATGGCTCCGGCGTCCGTGAGCACCGCGCCGCGCGGGGCGAGGCGGGCGAGCGCCGCGAGGTCTGCCCGCTGCGCGTCCACGAGGCAGACCCGCAATCGGCCGGCTCGTGCCTCGAGCGTCCGCACATTGCCCGCTCCGCCGAGCGCGGCCAGCAGCGCTTCGCTGGACACCGTCGAAGGCGGCGCCGGCGCCGCGCGGGCGCAGCGGCGCATCTCGCCGGCTAGCTGATCGGCGACCGGACCGACGACCACCTGCAGCGCGTTCGGCCCCGGCCGGATTACACCGCGCGCTCCGAGGCGCGTCAGCGCCGCGGCGTCGACCTTCGCATCGTCGGCGATCGATAGGCGCAGGCGCGTCGTGCAGGCATCGATGCGCGTGAGGTTCGATGTTCCACCGAGCGCGGCGACGAACTCGGCGGCCTGTCGGCCGTCGCCGGTGGTTGCGTCCACGGCGTTTGCACCGACGCCGGCCGGAGCGGTGCCGCCCGGCGGCCCTGCCGCCTCGCGTCCGGGCGTCGCGAGATTGAAGCGACGGATCACGTAGCTGAACACGCCGTAGTACACGGCGAAGTACGCCGCGCCGATCGGCAACAGCCACAGCGGATGCGAAGCGCGCGGGAAGTTGAGCACATAGTCGAACAGTCCGGCCGAGAAGCTGAAGCCGAGCTTCACGCCGAGCGCGTTCATGATCACCATCGAAAGGCCCGTCAGCACCGCGTGCACGCCGTACAGCACGGGCGCGAGAAACATGAAGGTGAACTCGATCGGCTCGGTGACGCCGGTGAGGAATGAGGTGAGCGCCATCGAGAGCAGCAGGCCGCCGGTGGCGCGGCGCTGCTCCGGTCGCGCGCAGCGGTACATGGCAAGGCAGGCGCCCGGCAAGCCGAACATCATGACGGGGAAGAAGCCGGCCATGAACGCGCCGGCCGATGGGTCGCCGGCGAAGAAGCGCTTCAGATCGCCGGTGATACCGTGGAAGTCGCCCAGCAGGAACCAGGCGATGTTGTTGAGGATGTGGTGGAGCCCCGTGACGATGAGCACGCGATTGAGCGCGCCGTACGCGAACAGACCCCAGGACCCGGCATTCAGCACCGTGCGGCTCAAGGCATCCATGCCGTGAGTGAGCAACGGCCAGCCGTAGCCGAAAGCCACGGCCACCAGTACTCCGAGGCACCCGGTGACGATGGGCACGAAGCGCCGCCCGCCGAAGAAGGCGAGGTAGCTCGGCAGCTTGATCTCGCTGTAGCGGTTATAGGCGAAGCCGGCGATGAGGCCGGAGAGCACGCCCACCGGCATGCTGAGCTTGGCAAGCTGCTGCGTGCGCCAGGCCGCCGCGGCCGCATCCGCCGCGGCGCCGGCGAGCCCGGCGGTCACCTCCGGCGGCACGGCCAGCAGCACCTCTGCGCCGCGCGTCGCGATGAGATAGCCCACCAGACTTGCCAGTCCTGCCGCGCCGTGGTTCTCGCGCGCGAAGCCCACGGCCACGCCGACCGCGAACACCAGGCCGAGGTTGGAGAAGATCGCATCGCCCGCGGCGGCCAGCACGGCGATGCCGAGCAGATCCGGCTGCCCGAGCCGCAGCAGCAATCCCGCCACCGGCAGCACCGCGATCGGCAGCATCAGCGCCCGCCCGAGCCGCTGCAGTCCATCCATCGTGCGCGCCATTACTGCACCTCTCCGCGGGTCCGCCCCTGAAGCCAGGCGCGCACCAGCGCGCGCACGGCGGCGGCATCGGCGGCGGCGAGCGCCGAGCGCGCCAGCTCCGCGCATTCGTCGAGCGCGACGCGCCGCACGCAACCCTTGATGCGCGCCGCCATCGCCGGCGCCGCCGACAGCTCGCGCACGCCGAGACCGATCAGCACCGGTACTGCTTCCGGATCGGAGGCCAGCGCACCGCACACCGCGACCTCGAGGCCATGCGCACCGCCGGCCTCGGCGGCGAGTGCGATGAGCCGCAACACGGCCGGATGCAGCGCGTCTAGCCGTGGCGCGAGGGTCGGATGCAGCCGGTCCATCGCCAGCGTGTACTGCGCCAGGTCGTTGCTGCCGATCGAGAAGAAATCCGCTTCCGGCGCGAGCTGCGCGGCGAGGAGCGCCGCGGCGGGCGTCTCGATCATCATGCCCAGCGGCGGTGCCGCGCGCCCGAGCCGCGCCGCCACTGCTCGCAGCCGCGCACGCACCTCGCGTACGTCACTGAGATCCGTGACCATCGGCAGCAGCACGCGGCACTGGCCGGTGGGCTCGACACGGGCGATGGCCTCGAGCTGGGCCTCGAGCAACTGCGGATGCGCAAGGCTGGTGCGCAGGCCGCGCAGGCCGAGGGCCGGGTTGTCCTCGCGCGGCAGGGGTGCATAGGCGATGGGCTTGTCGCCACCGGCATCGAGCGTGCGGATCGCGAGCGGCCGGCCCCCCAGCCGAGCCGCCACCGCCTGATATACGGCGAGCTGCTCATCGGCATCCGGCGCACGCGCACGTTCGAGGAACAGGAACTCGGTGCGCAGCAGACCGCAGCCCTCCGCGCCGCCCCGCACGGCCACCTCCGCCTCGGCGATGCCGCCCAGGTTCGCGAACACGTGGATACGCATGCCGTCGGTGGTCGTGGCGGGGAGCGATGCGGCCATGGCATCCGCCACGCGCGTGCGCGCGCGCAACTCGCGCTGCGCGACGATGCGCTGCCGGTCAGCCGCGCCGGGCTCCACCCACAGCTCGCCGGCCTCGGCATCGAGCGCGAGCGTCGTGCCCGCGCGGATCGCGAGCACCGCAGGCCCGGCGCCGACCAGCATGGGCACGCCGGCCGATGCAGCCAGGATCGCCACGTGCGCGGTCGCGCCGCCCGCCGCCATGCACACGCCGCCGAGCCGCGCGGCATCGAGCGCCAGGAACTGCGAGGGCAGCAGCTCCTCGGCGATCAGGATCGCGCCGGATGGGATGTCAAGGCGCGCGTCGGGCGCACGACCCGCGAGCACGCCCAGCACCTGCCGTTCGATGTCGCGCAGGTCCGCGCGCCGCTCGGCCATGCGCGCATCGGCGAGCCCGGCCAGCACCTCGCCGGCCTCGCGCAACGTGGTACGCCAGGCCATCGCCGCACCGGCCCCGCCGTCGATGAGCTCCCAGGCGCGCCGCTGCAGTCCGGGATCATCGAGCAGTGCGCAGTGCGCCTCGAGCAATCCGCGCCGCTCCCCGCTCTCCGCCGCCGCAAGCCGCTCGAGCGCGGCGCGTACGGCCATCAGTGCCGCCTGCAATCGCGCCCGCTCGGCCGCGGGCTCGCCGGCTGCCACGTCTGCGATGGCTTCATCCTGCTGCATCGGCATGGCCGGCCCGAGCGCAAGGCCCGGCACGGCGACCGTCGCGGGCAGCTGCGTGCCGGGCGCCGGCGCGGGCGCCGCGCCAGGCATCATGCCTGGCGCAATGCCAGATGCAATGCCATACGCGAGGCCAGGCGCGAGGCCAGGCGCGGGGCCAGACGTGAGACCAGACGCTGCCTCCCGTTCCTCTGCGCCCGCGGGTGCCACCGCGGCTTCGAGCAGCCCCGCCAGTGCGTCGAGCGCGCGCGCCGAATCGGGACCCGCGGCACGCACTTCGACGATCTCGTCGCGGTTCGTGCCAAGCGCCATCAGCGCGACGGTGCTGCGCGCATCGGCCCTGCGGTCGCGCAGGTGCAATGTCACCACCGCATTGATGCCCGCGAGCGCCGCGGCCACTCGCGCCGCCGGCCGCGCGTGCAGGCCATGATCGAACGGCACGCGGAACCAGCGTGAACTCGTGGGCGTGCTGGCCGCGGCGCCAGCCACCACGCTGGACACGGTGCCGGTCCTCGTGCCTGGCGCCGCTGCACCGGCACGGCCCGCATCACCGGCCACGTGCTCGACGACCATCAACCATTCACCGGTCTGCACGCGCTCGCCGCTGCGCCGCCGCAGGATGCGGCCCGCCGCGGGCGGCACCAGCACGATGGGCGTGACCGCGCTCGGCGCGCCGCACACGACGGCATCCAGGTCGAAGGCCAGCAGCGCCTGCCCGGCCCGCACCGCCTCGCCGTCGCGCACGCACAGCTCGAAACCGGCACCGCTGAGGCGCACGGTGTCGATGCCGACGTGCATCAGCACGTCGCCCGCGGCGGTGCGTAAGGTGAGCGCGTGGCGGGCCGCGCCCATCAGCACGACGCGCCCGTCACAGGGCGCGCACAGCAGCTCGCTGGTCGGATCGATCGCGAGACCCTGGCCGGCCAGTCCGCCCGCGAACACCGGATCGGGCACCTCGGCGAGCGGCAGCACCCAGCCTGCGAGCGGTGCAAGCAACTCGATCGAATCCGCAGATTCCAGCGTCGATGCCATGAGTTCTCCGCCGGCCCTAGAGCCTGATGTAGATGCGACGCCGGTCGAGTGCCAAGGCGACCAACCAGCACATGAGCATGTACAGCATCGCATACAGCAGTGCGCCGTTCGCGGCGCCGGCCCAGGGCTGGAAGGCATGCAGGTACAGCCACATGAACAGACTCTGCCCGTCCACGCGTGTCAACACCAGCACCGCGTTGCCGATCTCGCTCAGCAGATAGATGAACAGCGTATTGCGCCCCAGGATCTCGAAGAACCGCTGCCAGGAGCCGGCGCCGGCCCGATCGCACAGCGCGCCCACGGCGGCCAGCGACACGAGGTCGATGCCGATCATGCACAGCGCGTACGAGCTGGTCCAGAGCTTCTTGTTGATCGGCAGCACGCCGTCCCAGGTCAGCGCCACCCCGATTGCGATCAGGCCGGCCAGCGCGAGCCGCAGCCGCGCGCCTCCCGGGCGCGCCTCGCCGTCGAGGTAGCGCACCGCGAGGAACCCTGCGAGGACGTTGGCGATCGCCGGCAGCGTGCTGAGAATGCCTTCGGGATCGAAGGCAATGCCTTCACCGTGGTAGAGATGCGCCTCGCCGAGCAGCGCGCGGTCGAACGCCAGCACGGCGTTGCCCGTGAGCGTGTAATCGCCGAACGCGGCGAGCAGCGCCCAGTAGCCGAGCAGCGCGCCGATCGCGGCGACCCAGGCTCCCACACGGCCGAAGTAATGCACGATCAGCGCGCCGGCCCCATAGCACAGCGCGATGCGCTGCAGGACACCGAAGATGCGCGTCGTCGCCAGCGGACGCAGCGCAAGATGGCCGGCCGAGTCGAACTGCAGGAACGGGAACCAGGACAGTAGGTAGCCGCACAGGAAGATCAGCACCGTCCTTCGCAACAGCTTGCCGAGCAGGGCGGTCTCGCCCTGCCGCTCGTAGCGGCCGAGCGTCAGCGCGAGCGATGCGCCCACGACGAACAGGAAGGTCGGGAACACCACATCGGTGAGCGTGAGACCGTTCCAGACGGAATGCTGCAGCTGGCGGTAGGAGTCGTCGACCGACATGTTGACGACGATCATCAGCGCGAGCGTCAGGCCGCGCAGCACGTCGATGGCAGGATTGCGCTGTGGCATGTACTTGCGGCGTTCCCCCTGCGTCGTTCCTGTCGGATGAGCGGTCCCCGCCGGCGACCGCCGGCAGGGACTCTCGACATTTCATGCCAGTTCAGAACTTGTAGCTGGCACCCAGCAGGAATTGACGCCCGAAGGAGTGACGTTCCTTCAGCGCCTCGACGGCCTGCGTACCGATCACGGGGCTCTGCGTGCTGACGTACGGCGTATCCGTGAGGTTGTCGACCTGGAACAGGATGTTCAAATCCTCGAGTACGCCTGAGCGGAACGTATAGCCGAGCTGCGCGTCGACGATGTTCTCCGGCCTGATCGTATCCACGACATTCTTGAACGAGTTGTGGCGCTTGGCGACGAATTCCGAACGATAACGGTTGCCGATGCGGAACTGCCACGAATTATTTTCATAGTAGAAGCTCAGGCTGTACACCCGGCCCGACAACCCCGGAAGCGCGGTGTCCGTCTTGTTGCCATAGATATCCGTTCCCGGCAGGTTCGAACCGGTATGGGAGAAGGAACCGACGAATCCGAACCCCTTGAGGAACGAGGCAAATTTGCCCAGCTCCACGGCACCGGAGACTTCCCAGCCCGAGATGCGGCCGCCGCTGGTGTTGGCTGGCGCGGTCAATATACCGATGTTCGAAGCCGGAATGACCGGCGTCGGATTGGTGAAGCCCGTGAAGTCATAAGGAATGGATTGCACGAATATGCCCGAGGTGATGTCCTTCTTGAAATAGGCAAGCGCCAGGTACGTGCCGGGCGAGAAGTACTTCTCGACTGAAACGTCGTATTCCTTGGCCCGCCAGGGCTTGAGCGTCGGGTTGCCGCCATCTGCATACCACAGCCTGTCCGTCTTGTTGACCGCAGCGGTGAAATTGGCCCGCATGTAGATCATCTCCGGGCGCGCAACGACCTTGGCCGCGCCCAGCTTGAGCAACAACCCGTCGCCGAGATCACCGGTCAGGTTGAGGCTTGGCAGGTAGTCCGTGTAGGTCGTGCCGCCACGCGTCGGGTGCGAGCCGCCCGAGGCATCCTTCTCGATGCCGGTCGACGATTGATTGGTCCGCACGACCTGCAAGCCCAGGTTGCCGCTGAACGGAATGCCCAGGCGGAACTTGAGGCCGCTCTTGAGAAAGAAGGTGGTCAGGGCTTCCTTGACCGCCCAATTCCAATTGTCGCTCTTCGTCACGTTGGTATCCTTGACGAAGGAAGAACCTGCCAGCGCGGTATCGGCATCGAAGCTGATCAAGCTGGGAATGCCCGCAAAGCCGAGATCGACCGGCGACTGTAGAATGCCCGCCGGAATGGATGCGCAACCCGAACCCGGGTCGTAGCTGTAATTGTGCATGCAGGTCTGATCGGGATTCACCAGCAGCATGGCCTGGCCCACATAGTTCACTTCCTTCTCGCGACGCGAATAGGCCACGCCACCCTCGAGGGAGTCGAAGATCGCCCAATCCAACGTACGCTTCAGGGTCACGCGGGCGTTTCGCATCTTGTCTTCGATGAAGGCGTTCTGTACGTAGCCTCCGCCGCCGCCCCACCAGTAGCTGGCGTATTCGAAGTTTGCGGGATTGCCCAAATCGGTGCTGGACTCGATCGTGCCCCAATCGTCGAATCCGCTGGGGATCTTGGCGGTGAGAGTCACCGGCGCCGTAGTCGCCGCGTACACCTCGGACGTGCGTTCGGTACGTGTACCCTTCGACATGCCAAGATCCAACCCCAGCGACCACGCGCCGGCCTCGAAGTTGTTGTCCCAGGTCACCTGGTCGATCTTGTCCTTGCGCCGGTCAGCGCGCATCACGGCCACCGGCGCCACGTCCTCGACCGTGAGACCATTCGCGCCGTTGTTCACCGTCACATGGGTGGTCAAATTGGCAAGACCCCAGTTGCCGATGACGCCGGCAAACTCGCGGCCGTTCATGTCCTGGTTGAATTGCGTGTGGAAGATGTTGAGCTTCGAGGTGAACGCGTCGGTGGGCTTGAATTCGAGTACGGCCATGGCGCTGTTGCGCTTGCCCCGCCAATTCATGACACCAGTTTCGAAGCCGTCATAGACCAGCTGGTCCTCGGGAACGCCGGACACCGGCCACCACCCGGCGGGGCCGAAATCCCAGGGATTGGAATACTTCTTGTTGGTGGGCGTGTCGAGGTGGACGAAGCCCAGCGCCACCCCGAACTTGTCGTCGGCGAAGTGATCGATGTAGGACGCGCTCAGGCGGTTGCCCATGGCGCTCGTGCCCGGAATCAACTTGCCTTGCGAATTTCTCTCCAGTCGGGCGCTGACGTTGAATGGCTTGCCGGTCGAACTCAAGGGGCTGATCGTCGACAGATTGACCGTACCGGCAAGACCATTGGTGGAGAGCGCCGCGTCCGGGGTCTTGTAGACGGTCGCGGTGGTCACCAACTCCGCCGGGAACTGGTCGTATTCGAACGAGCGATCATCGCCCGAGGACACCATTTCCTGGCCGTTCAGCAGCGTCACCGAGAATTCCGGCGCCATGCCGCGGATCGAGATCACCTGCGCGCGGCCATCGACCCGCTGCGCGGCGATGCCAGGCAGCCGCGCCAGTGTCTCGGTGATGGAAACGCCGGGAAGCTTGCCGATGTCCTCGGCCGTGGCAACCTCGACGATCGATTGGTTCATTTCCTTCAAGTCGATCGATTTCTCCAGGCTCCTGCGGATGCCGACCACGACGATTTCTTCCAGGTCTCCGCGCTTGGCTTCCTGCTTGGTAACCGCTTTGGCAGCCTGCGCATCGTTCTTGGCGTCATCGGTTGACGGCTGCGCATCCTGAGCCACCGCGGCTGGCGGTGCCAGGACGAGACCAGCGACACACGTCATCAGTACGGCTGCGCCGGAGATTAACAGGCGGCGAACGATATCGCCGGAAATGTGCGTCTTGCGTTTCATATGATTTTCCACTCTCACTTCCTGGACCATTACCGCAGTCGCCCGAACGACGACTGCCATACCCCTTAATGGGCACGATCGACATGCGACGAGCGGCCCGGCCGCCCGTCGCGATCGAAGGCTGCGACGCGGATATCGCCCGTCTGCGTGATCGGACCGTTGACCACCGCGCTGTGTGCATCAGGCTCGCGGCCATCCAGCGTGTAGCGCAACGCGAAGCCGGGCAGCTGCTGGTTCACGTGTATGCCGTCGGCCGCGCGATGCAGGCCGGGCGGCGCGATGCGATAGGCGATGCCGCTGCGCTCGGCATCGAGCCGCGGCAGCACCCGTTGTCCGAGTTGATTGGCGAACACCGACCAGGCTGCGGCATGTAACGCCGCGGCACTGGCCGCATCGGCGGCCCGCGCCCACTCCGGTTGCGGCGCCCAGCCGCGCTCCGCCACGGCCAGCAGGCGCGGCACCAGCAGGTACTCGAGGCGTGCCGCGTCGCGCACCGTCTCGCTGAACAGCGTGGCCTCGATGCCGCGCACGCGTGCGCGCGCCGCAACGTCCAGAGCCTCGCGGCCTTCCAGCGGTGCGGGATCGCTTGCCGCCCGGCGGATCGCATCGAAGGGTTCGTAGTCGTACACGTCGTCAAGGTCGGTGTACGCCGCCCAGTTGGTGCCCGGCTCGGCCGGACTCGCGACGTAGGCCATGTCCAGGTAGAGGCGCGTCGCCGGGGCGAATACGGTGTCGTAACCGGCATTGGCGAGCCGGTTGCCGAGATCCTCCGCGCCGTCGATGTTATTCCAGACGTAGAGGGTCGCGCCGCGGCCGAGGAAATGCGGATTGGGCACGAGCTGTCCATCGGCGCGGCGCTGCGCACCCAGCTCCTCCCAGCCTGCCAGCGCCACGCCGTGCCGGTCGAGAATCGCCGCGATACGGCCGTAGAAGTACTCCCACACTGCGTCGCGCGAGCGGAGCCGCTCGCGCTGCATCAGCGCGCGCACCGCAGGCGAAGCCTGCCAGGCGCCGCGTGGCAGTTCATCGGCACCCACATGCAGCGTTCGCAACGGCACGCCGGCGGCGCGGTGTAGGGCGGCCACTTGCGTCACGACCTGCCCGATGAAGGCGTAGGTCGACTCGAGCCCGGGGTTCATCACGTTGTCGGTGTACTGCTGCGCCGAGCGGTACTGCGAGGTGTCCTGCGGATCGGCGAGGCGGTAGCGCGCGTCGCCAGCGCGTGCGCGCGCTTCCATCGCCATGACCGCCGCTCGCGCGTGGCCCGGCATCTCGATCTCCGGGATCACCTCGACGTGGCGCGCGGCCGCGTAGCGCAGGATCGCGATGTAATCCGCATGGCTGAAATGTCCGCTGCCGTGCGCATCGTCGAGCGCGGGACCGGATCCGTATGCGGGCGGCAGGAACTGCGCGGAGTCGAGCGTGTGGCCGCGGCGCGCGCCCACCGTCGTGAGTTCCGGCAGACCGTCGATCGGCAGGCGCCAGCCTTCGTCGTCGGCGAGATGCAGGTGCAGGACATTGAGCTTGCTGCGCGCCATCGCATCGATGGCACGCAATACCACGGCCTTGGGCTCGAAGTTGCGCGCCACATCGAGCAGCAGGCCGCGATACGCGAAACGCGGGGCATCGGCGACGCGGATCGCCGGCAGATCCACGCCATCGGGCGGCGCAAGACGGGGCGGCAGCAACTCGCGCAAGCTGGCCAGCCCGCGAGCCACGCCCGCCGGCGACTGCCCCGTAATGAGGACATCACCCGCCGGTTCGACATCCAGTTCGTAGGCTTCGGGCGAGGTCTGTCCCGCGAGCGCAGCCACGCGCAGGCGCAGCGGCAATGCGCCGGCCTGCACGGTATCGGCCGACAGGTAGGGTCGCAGGTATTCGCGCGCGAGCGCCACCTCGCTCGTGAGATCCGCCGTGGCCTCGATGCGCGGCAGCGCGCTCCAGTGCACGCTGCCCGGCAGCCGCTGCACGCGCTGGGGCGTCGGGAAAACGAGTGGCACCTCCTCGGCCGGCAGCGTCACGGTCCCGAGGTAGCGGCGATAGAGCGCCTCGGCTTCCGCCGTGTCCGTCTCGGCGGCCGATGCCGTTGCGGTGGGCGGCACCGCTCGGTACTCACGCAACGGCCGGCCGACCGCCGGTGCGCGATCGAGCACCACGTACGGTCCGACCGGCGCCTTGCTCGCATTGAAGGGCCGCTCGCCGTGCTCGATGCGCAGCGTCACCGACGCGCCCGGGGCGAGGCCGGCGAAAGCGCGGGTGGGCCGCAGCCGGTACCAGGTCCCCACGAGTTGCTGGAGCTCGAAAGATCCGTCCGCTCCACTGCGCACGCCGGAAAGGCAGTTGAAATACAGGGCCCAGCCGTGGGCCGGCCAGGCCTCGCTGCCACGATTCGCCAGGGTCAGGAGTGCGTGCGTATCCGCCGCGCGCGCGCCACTTGCCGTGTCGGCCGCGCCCGCCGCAGGCGCGAGTTCCCATCGCAGGGTCAGGGGGATCGGGCTCGGCCCGGCCCGCGGCGCCGCCGCCGGCACCGAATTCGGCGCCGCGAGCGCGCAGCACGCCGCCAGGCCGCACCAGCGTACGGCACGCAGCGACGAGCCGGCCAGGCTCCGTAGCGGCGAATCGACCAATGGATCTCCCCTGTCTATAAGACCAATTAGGTGCCACAATAATACCAATTGATTCGTAGTGCAATGCTCCACGCAAGCTTTACTCGGACTGAACGGAAGCCCTTCCCGTAACGTTTCCGCACCGGAGAATTACTCTCAGTTGGCGAACTGGCGGCTAAGTGGTATTATTTTGGTATTGCGAGCCTCTGAAGGAGCCGAAGATCCATGTCATCCCTCGCCCGGTCCGTGGGTCCGCTGGACCAGCGCAGCACCCAGCCGCTGTACCTGCAACTACAGCGCGTGCTGCGCGCGGCCATCGACAACCGGATCCTCGCCTCCGACGAGGCGCTGCCGGCCGAGCGCGACCTGGCGGCGGACTTCAACGTCTCGCGGATCACCGTTCGCAAGGCTCTCGCGGGCCTGGTGGCCGAGGGCCTGCTGCTGCGGCGGCAGGGCGCCGGCAACTTCGTCTCGGCGCGCGTGGAGAAGAACTTCTCGCTCCTGACCTCCTTCTCCGAGGACATGCGGGCGCGCGGACGCAAGCCGCACAGCGTGTGGCTGAAGCGCTCGGCCGGCACGGTGACGCCGGAGGAAGCCCTGGCGTTGCGCCTGAGTCCCGGCACGCCGGTGTACCGCTTCCACCGCCTGCGCTTCGCCGACGACACGCCGATGGCGCTCGAGTTCGCGACCATCGTCGCGGCGGCCTTGCCGGCGCTCGATGCCGTCGATGACTCGCTGTACGTCGCGCTCGAGCGCGGCGGCCAGCGACCCACGCGCGCGCTGCAGCGCCTGCGCGCCGTGCTGCTCACGGCCGAGCAGGCCGAACTGCTCAAGGCGCAGCCCGGGGACGCGGGACTGCTGGTCGAGCGGCTCGGCTCGCTGCGCGACGGCCGCGCCGTCGAGTTCTCACAGTCCTACTATCGCGGTGACATGTACGATTTCGTGGCCGAACTGGGCAGTCCGGCTTGAACGCATCCACTGCACCGGGCTCAGGCACTACGCCCGACGGCGACGCGCGCGCCAGGGCCACTCACATGCATCGCGAGGCGAGCGAGGCTGCGACGGTGGTCGCAGCGCAATGGGATGCCAACGCCGCATCGCTGGCGGCGCTCGGCGCGCGGCTGCGCGCGCACCCGCCGCGTGTGGTGGTGACGTTGGCGCGCGGCAGCTCCGATCACGCGGCCACCTACGCCAAGTACCTGGTCGAGACCCGCACGCGCCTGCCGACCGCCTCGGCCGCGCCCTCCGTCAGCTCGCTGTACGGCGTCGATCCGGAGCTGCGCGATTGCCTGGTGATCGCAATCTCGCAGTCGGGGCGCAGCCCCGACCTGCTGGCCGCCGTGGCCGCCGCGAAGCGTGGCGGCGCGCTCGTCGTTGCCCTGTGCAACGAGGTCGACACACCGCTTGCGCAACTGGCGGACTGCAGCGTGCCCTTGTGCGCGGGCCCGGAACTCAGTGTCGCGGCGACCAAGTCCTTCATCGCCTCGCTCGCGGCGCTCGCGCACCTGGTCGCCGCCTGGACCGCCGATCGCACGCTGCTCGAGCAGGTGCACGCCATGCCGCAGGCGCTCGATGAGGCCTGGCGGCTCGACTGGGGCGCCGCACTGCCGGTGCTCGCGCCGGCGCAGCACCTGTACGCGATCGGCCGAGGCTTGGGGCTAGCCATCGCGCAGGAGGCGGCGCTCAAGTGCAAGGAGACCTGCGGTCTGCACGCCGAGGCGCACAGCGGCGCCGAGGTGCGTCACGGCCCCTTCGCCCTGCCCGGGCGCGACTTCCCGGCACTGGTGCTGGCGCAGGACGATGCCGCGCTGCCGGGCCTTACGGCCCTCGCCGCCGAGCTCGCCGGCCGCGGCGTACCGACACTGATCGCCGGCGCGCACGCCGCGGGCGCGATCGAACTGCCAACGCTGCGCGTCCCGGGTGTGCTCGCGCCGATCGCGCTCGCGCCCAGCCTCTACCGTCTGCTGGTGCAGCTCGCCATCGCGCGCGGCCACGACCCGGACAGGCCGCCACACCTGCGCAAGGTTACCGAGACACTCTGATGCGGCGCGTCTTCGTCAACGGGCGTATCCACGCCGCTGGCGCCTTTCTCACCGGGCACGCGCTGCTGGTCGACGGCGGGCGCATCGATGCGATCGTCCCGGAGGGCGATGTGCGGCTCGACGGCGCCGAGCGCCACGATCTCGGCGGCCGGCTGCTGCTGCCGGGCTTCATCGACACGCAGGTGAACGGCGGCGGCGGCGTGCTGTTCAACGATGCGCCGACGGTCGAGGGCATCCGCGCCATCGGCGCCGCGCACGCGTCCGGCGGTACGACCGGCTTCCTGCCGACGCTGATCAGCGACGATCTCGAGGTCGTGACACGCGGAATTGCCGCCGTCGATGCCGCGATCGCCGCCGGCGTTCCCGGCGTGCTCGGCATCCACATCGAAGGCCCCTACCTCAGCGAGGCGCGGGCGGGCGTGCACGATCCCGCGCGGTTCCGCGCGCTGGATGAGGCGGCCGTGCCGCGCCTCGGCGCACTGCGACGTGGCCGCACTTTGGTGACGCTTGCTCCGGAGATGACGACGCCGGAAGCATTCACGCGCCTCGCGGCCGCGGGCGTCATCCTTTCAGCCGGCCACACCAACGCCACCGGCGCGCAGATCGAGTCCGCGCTCGCACGAGGGTTGCGCGGCTTCACGCACCTGTTCAATGCGATGTCGCCGCTCACCAGCCGCGAACCAGGCGTGGTCGGCACGGCGCTCGCCGATGACACGGCCTGGTGCGGCATCATCGTCGACGGTCGACACGTCGATCCGCGCGTGCTGAAACTTGCGCTCAAGATCCGGCGCCACGATCGGTTCATGCTGGTGACCGACGCCATGCCTGCCGTCGGCACCGATGCGCGCAGTTCTCGCCTGCAGGAGCGAACCCTGCGCGTCGAAGGGGATTGTTGCGTCGATGAAAACGGCACGCTCGCGGGCACGGCGCTTACCATGAGCCGCGCGGTACGCAATGCGGTATCGCTGTTGGGCCTCGCGCCTGCCGAGGCCGTGCGCATGGCGAGCGAATACCCGGCCGAGTTTCTCGGGCTCGGTGCCACGCATGGGCGGCTTGCGCCCGGGCTGCGCGCCGACCTGCTCGTCGCCGATGCCATGCTCGAGGTCCACGAGACCTGGATCGACGGCCAGCTCATCGCCACGGGAAAGCGCGCTTGAGCTTGGCCGCGCGCGCGGTGAACGCTGGCGCCGTGATCGCCCGTACCGTGATTGCCGGCGCTGTCGTCGCGGGTCTCCCGGCGCGTGCCGCCGGTGCGCCCATCGCGACCGATGCTCCGCTCGCATTCGCGGCGGCACCCGTGCCCGCAGCGACACGCGTCATCGGCATCGTGGCTAATCCCTGCCAGGGCGTGCCGCTCGAACCGACGCTGGCGCACAAGGCGGCGGCCGATCCGTACGAGGCGTGGATGCGCGAATGGCTGGCGCTCGACTGGAGCCAGCAGTGCCGCTACCGCCGCGAGAACGCGGCACTGGCGCCACCCTCCGCCGCGCGCGTGGTGATGCTCGGCGACTCGATCACGGAAGGGTGGAAGCCGCTCGATCCGGCGTTTTTCGCCGGCGACGTGCTCGACCGCGGCATCAGCGGCCAGACGAGCCAGCAGATGCTGGCGCGCTTCCGCGCCGACGTCATCGACCTGCACCCCGCCGTGGTGCACATCATGGCCGGCACCAACGACATCGCCGGCAACACCGGCCCGACTTCGCTTGCGCAGATCGAGGGCAACGTGATGTCGATGGTGGAACTGGCCCGCGCGCACGGCATCGTCGTGGTGCTCGCTGCGGTCCCGCCCGCTGCGCGCTTCTGGTGGCATCGCGCGCTCGAGCCTGCCGGCACCATCATCGAATTGAACTGCTGGTTGCGCGGTTACGCCGCGCGCGAGCACCTGGTATACGTTGACTACCACGCGGCGCTCGACGACGGCCACGGTGGCCTCGCCGCCACCTACTCCGACGACGGCGTGCACCCGAACGCCGCCGGCTACGCGGTCATGAGCCCGCTGGCGCGCGCCGCCATCGCGGAATCGCTCGCGGCGCGGGCTCGGCCACGTCCGCCGGGCCCGCGCTGATCCGACCCGCACCGGCCCCGGCTGCACACGCCGCACACGTAGGCGCGCCCGGCTCGCCGCGTTGGCGCGATCCGCCGACAGTTCCCAGTTCGAATAGAGCTTGGTCGTCCCGGCACGCGACCCGCCACCTTGCCTACAAGGCAGCTCTGCCGCTCAAGGCAGCTGGATCGAGCGCAGGTAATCCTCCAGCCGCTGGATGATCTGCTCGGTGCGGTGCTGCGGATCCGGGTGACCCGCGTTCTCGTTCTGCAGGTAGAACTCGAAACCCCACACCGGCATCTCGCGCGAGCCATGCGGGGGTATCACGGTGCGTCCATCGATGATCTTGCGCACCTGATCCGCCGGGAAGGTGCCGCCATGGCGTTTCGCGATGCGCGTCAGGTCCGGTACGTCGATCTTGAAGCTCTTCGCCACCGGGCCATCGCCACGCGCGCGCTCGCCGTGGCAGCTCGCACAGAAGCGCTGATAGAGCTGGACCCCGCTATAGCCGGAAAAATCCTGCGCCCGCGCCGAGACCGCGGCGATGCTCAGCAGGATCAAGATGATGACGATGGCGAGCAGGGTATGCCGGTGATGGGCAGTCATAGGAACCTCCGCAAGTGACGATAGCATGGCGCAGATCGCGACGGGGTCAATCCGTGAAAGCACGTTGTTGCCGCTTGTGCCAGACCGGGAGCGCCCATGATCCGCTGCTATCGGTCGTCAGGGTGACCCACCCCGGCTACTTGACCGGCAATGAAATCGGGGCCGGCGTGCTCGGCGCCCGGCCGGCGGCGCCACAGGCTTGCAAATTCATTGCAAGGATATGATAACAATCCTATAGTGCGCAGCAGTTGACGAGGGCGGCTGGCCGCGCAGCGCGCTGGTCCATGCGGCCTCGCCATGACCGTCCTGCCGGCGGAGGAATGCTGCTCATGACATCGATTGCCCAATTTCGCGTAGATCGGCGCAGCGGTTTGATCGTCGCCGGCGCCATCATCCTGAATCTGTCGGTGGGAGTCCCCGTACGGGCCGCTATCGGTGCGGATGCGCCGGCCGTCGCATCGGGCGTGCTGAGCGAGATCATCGTGACCGCGGAGAAGCGCAGCGAGACACTGCAGAAGGTTCCCTTGAGCATCACTGCGCTCACCGGCGAGACGCTGGCGCAGACCGGCGCGGACGGTTTTTCGGAAGTGGCGGCGCGCATTCCCGGTGTGGTGCTGAATTCCGCAGGTCCAGGCCGCAGCAGTTACTCGATCCGCGGCATCGCGTCGGTGGGCGGCAATGCGCCCACCACCGGGTTCTACATCGACGAGACGCCGATCCTGCCCTCGGGCGGCGATGGCGCCACCGCCACCGTGGACCCGGATCTGTTCGATCTGGCGCGTGTGGAAGTGCTGCGCGGTCCGCAAGGCACCTTGTACGGCGCCAGTTCCATGGGCGGCACGGTGCGCCTCATCACCAATCAGCCCGATGCGCACAAGACCGATGGTGCCGTCAGACTCGAAGGCTCCGGCACCGAACATGGCGGTGGCAATGTGCGGCTGGATGCCATGTACAACCAGCCGCTCATCGACGAAAAGGTGGCGTTGCGTGTGGTGGGGACTTACAAGTCCTTCAGCGGCTTCATCGATCGCGACATCGGCATCTGGGCGCCGAACCCCAATGCTGACCCGGCCTTCCCGGCTTACCCGGTGTCGCCGGCCACGCCTGCATCGGTGGTGCGCGGGGTCAATACCGAGCGGACCTATAGCCTGCGTGCCGCGCTGAGGATTGCCGCGACGGATGCCTTCACCATCACGCCTTCGGTATGGGTGCAGCGCCTGCGCATGGGTGCGCCGTCGGATTTCGACATTCCCACCGGCGCGAGCGGTGGATCCTTGCTGCAGGCGCGCCCGTTCGATGTCTCGGAACGCTATACGGATCGCTTCGAGCTTGCCAACCTGGCTCTGAACTACGAGTTCGGCTGGGGTTCGCTCTCGTCGAACAGCTCGTACATGCGACGCCGCGTGCTGACGCCGGACGATGAGACCGAGGCTCTGGAGCTCGCGTTCCCTCAGGGGCAGTTCCTTGCCAATGCTTACGCACCTGAAGTGACCACGCATGAATTCACCGAGGAACTCCGACTCGCCTTCAACCCGGACGGCTGGGCGCTGAGCGGCGTGGTCGGGGCGTATTTCAACAACGCCAACCGGCACTACTACGTCAACTACCTGACTCCAAACTACGCCACGTTGTTTGCCAACACCTATACCACGCAGACGCTGCTGCAGGGTGTGACGCTGAGCGATGTCAACTATTGGCAGGTTGGCGATTATTCGCCCAAGCAGTCCGCGCTGTTCACCGAACTGAACTACGCATTTACCGACCGCTGGAAAATCACCGCCGGCGTACGCTGGTACGACCTGCAGTACACCACCATCCGTCACGAGGATGGCTGGAGCAACGGCGGGCCGACCCTATCGACCGGAGCGGCGAAGAACACCGGCTTCAACCCGAAAGTGGAACTGTCGTACCAGGCGACGTTGGATCAGCTTTACTACGTGAGCGCATCGCGCGGCGTGCGGCCGGGCGGTGTGAACACCAGCAATCTTGCCGACAAGGGCTGTGGCCAGAACTATGGCCCGTACCAGCCCGACAGCCTGTGGAATTACGAACTGGGCGGCAAGACACGCTGGTTGAACGGCGCGCTGCAGGTCAACGGCGCTGCCTACTACATCAAGTGGAAGGACGTGCAGCAGGGCGAGACCCTGCCGTGCTCGTACCAGATCACGCAGAACGCGGGTGAGGCCATCGTGCGCGGCGCGGAGCTGGAAATGGAGAGTCAGATCGGTTCGCATCTGCAGTTTGGCCTGGGCGCCGGTTTCACCAAGGCGGTGCTGGCTCGCGATGCGCCCTCGCTCGGCGGCGTGGCTGGCCAGCAGCTGGAAAACGTGCCACGCTGGAACGGCGGCGCCAGCGCAAAGTTCAGCTTCGACCCGGCGCCTGCTTATGCTGGCTTCATTCGCGCCGACGGGCAGTATGTGGGCATCTCCTACCCGGATTTCGACCGCACCGATCCGGCGACCTTGCAGCGCGCCTACACGCTGCTGAATCTGCGTGCAGGGCTGGTGCACGCTCGCTGGGAGCTGGATCTGTTCCTCGACAATGCGTTGGACAAGCAGGCCTACCTGTCGAAGTTCATCTCCGACAACTACGATGCGGCCACACGCACGCGCATGTACACCAACCGCCCGCGCACCCTCGGCCTGTCGCTGGAGGCGAAACTCTGAGCTCCGCGACTGCGAAGAATGAGTCCGGCGCGGCGTCGGCGGCGGCTTCCAGCCGCAGCTTCGGTCTGGGCGATGCCATCATCCTCGGACTGTCCAGTTCCGGGCCGGCGCAGACGTTGGCGGTCAGCATCGCCGGCATGGTGGCTGCCTGCCATTACGGCGGCGTGGTGCCGGTGCTGCTGTGCTTCGTGCCCATGTTGGGCATCGCCATCGGTTACCAGCGCCTGAATCGCTGGGAGCCGAATGCCGGCGCCACGTACACCTGGGTGGCCAAGGTATTTCATCCCTATCTGGGTTTTCTCGCCGGCTGGATGATCCTGCTCTACTACACCCTCGGCACCAGCAGCCTCACCATCCCAGCAGGCACCTACACCCTGGAACTGATCGCACCGCACTTGGTCAGGAATCAAGCGATGGTGGCGCTGGCCGGTGCGGTCTGGAACATCGCGGTGACGCTGCTGGCGCTGCGCGGATTGAAGGTGGCGGCCCATTTCGAGTGGCTGATCGTGATTTTCCAGTACGTTGTGCTGTTGGTGGTGGCCCTTGCCGGAATCGCCACGCTCCATGTGAGTGGTCAGTTTTCCTGGGCGTGGTTTTCGCTGTCCGGCATGGGCGGCCTCAAGGGTCTGCTGAGCGGCATCTTGATCGCCTGTTTCATGTATTCGGGCTGGGATGCTGCGGTGTATGTGAACGAGGAGTCCTCCGACCGCATCGATAATCCCGGCCGCGCGGCCATCGCCAGCGTGGTGATGCTGGCCTTGTTCTACTGCGTGACGTTGTTTGGCTTGCAGGCCGCGTTGCCGCCGCAGGTGCTGCAGGATCACGCCGGCAATGCACTGGCGGTCATCGCCGGCCAGCTCCTGCCGGGCCCGTGGGGAACGTTGATGAGCCTGGTGGTGTTGACGGGGACGCTGGCCACGCTGCAGGCGGCGGTGATCGCCGCGGCGCGAGTCGGCTTCGCGATGTCGCGCGACGGCGTCATGCCGGCGCTGTTCCGGCGTGTCGATCCGCGCACGGGCAACCCGTGGGCTGCGACCATCGTGATGAGCTGCATCAATCTGTGTCTGCTGGCGCTAGCGCTGGCAACCACCGATATCGCGCGGGCGCTCAATAACGTGGTCAGCAGCTTAGGGTTGATCTCCATCCTGTTCTATGGACTGACCGGTGCCGCAGCGGTGTGGCAGAACCGCGGCTCGCTGATGCGTTCGGCGCGCGATTTCCTGACCGGCGGCGTATTGCCAGGATTCGGCGCGCTGTTCATGGGCTGGGTCATCATCGAGTCCGTCCACACCGGCGCGACCTCGCCGGTCGTCCTTGCCTACGGGCTGGGTTCGGTGGCGCTGGGCGCGCTGGTGGCGATGCTGCTGCGCTGGCTGGGTCACGCTGAATTTTTCCGATCCCATGCCGCCATGTCCGACCACTCTTCGATACCGGAGTAATGCCGTGAGCCTCAGATTTCCTGCATCTGTCCAGACCACGCGCAGCGGTGCGCTCTACCAGGAGGCGTGCAAGCTCATCCCGGCGGGCGTCAACAGCACCGCGCGCGCCAAATTCTCCGGCTGGGATCCCTACCCCCTGTTCGCGCATCACGGCAGCGGTGCCCACCTGTTCGATGTGGACGGCAACCGCTACATCGACTACCTGCTAGGCTTGGGGCCCATGATCCTCGGCCACCGGCCGCCGCGCGTCACCGCGGCGGTGATCAAGGCCATCCAGGAACGCGGCACGGTGTTCGCCATGCCCACCGAAGAGGAGAGCACGCTGGCACGGCGCATCGTCAAGCTGATTCCGAGCATCGAGATGCTGCGCCTGTGCAATACCGGCACCGAGGCGGTGCTGTACGCACTGCGCCTGGCGCGCACCTTCACTGGACGCCGCAAGATCATCCGTTTCGAGGGCATGTATCACGGTTTCTCGGATGGTGTGTATTGGAGCAAGCACCCCGGCCTGAACCAGGCGGGGCCGGCGTCCCATCCAGTGGCGGTGCCGCAGGGACCAGGCATGCCGGCGGGGCTTGCCGATCAGCTCATCATTTTGCCGTGGAACGACCTCGGTGCCCTGCGTGAGGCCATCGCGCGCGAGGGCAGCGACATCGCCGCGGTGCTCACCGAGCCCGTGATGTGCAACACGGGCTGCATCCTGCCGCAACCCGGTTACCTCGAGGCCATGCGCGAGCTCACCGCGGCGAACGGGATCGTGCTGATCTTCGACGAGGTGATCACCGGCTT
>JAFEGC010000090.1 GCA_018240265.1 Pseudomonadota bacterium
GGCGCCGGCGCCGGCGCCGCCATCCGCCGCACCGCTCTGCGCACCCGCGTTGTCGCCGGCTTGAGCATCCGCACTACTACCCGATTGCGCGCCCGCACTGCTACCCGCTTGGGCCCCCGCGCTCGCACCCGACTGCACGCCCGCATTGGCGCTCGCCTGGGCGCCCGCACTCGCGCCACTCTGCACGCCGGCGCTGGCACCTGTCTGGGCACCTGCGCTGGCACCGGTTTGTACCCCCGCGCTGGCGCCACCCTGCGCTCCGGTGCTCGCGCCCGCGCCGGCCCCGCCGCCCGTGGACGCGCAGCCGCCGAGCAACAGCGCCGCCAGCGGAGCAACCAACGCTCCGCGCGCGGCATATAAAAACATTCGATTCATATTCATTCCGCCTAGTGCCGCGCCGCCGTCGTCACCGCCTTGGCGACCGCCGGCTCGCCATGCAGGAACGAGCGCAACTGCGTCGACAATCGATTACAGGCCGTGCCCTGCACGCGCGCGATGAACGGCAACGGCACGATGGCGCCCACCAGCGCCGAGGTACCGGTGACGTCGGTGCTCACGGTGCCCGCGGAACGTGACTGTTTCAGGTCCCACACGGTGGCTTGATAATCCGATTCCTTCTCCCACCAGCCGAAACCGATGCAGCCGGCCGCGCCGGGCGCCGCCCCGCAGGCGAGGCTCCCACCGCTGTCGGTCTTGCGCGTCACACCGTTCACCCACACCACATAGCGCACCCCGGTCTGTTCCAGCCGCTGCGCCACTTGGGTGTGGGCCAGGAGCTCCGCCACGGCCTCCGGCCGCACCGGCGCGGTGCTGGGCTCGAACCAGGGAAACATCGCATTCACGAATTGTTCGTTGTCGTGCACCTTGAACCCGTTTGCGCCCTGCTTGAGCTTGTCGCCAACGCAATCCAGAAACTTGGCTTCGGTGCCGGCGCCATCTGTCTGCGGCTTGGCCAGTACCACGATGCCCTCGGTCGCCCCGACCACCGTGGCCATCTCCCGCACTTCATCGGTACGTGCGTGCATGCAAGCGGACACTGCCGCGCTGCACAGAACGGCGGCGAGTATCCGTACCGGACGCAGTATGGCCATTGGGGAACTTCCCAAAGCTGTGGGGAATTCGAGTATACGGCAAGGCCGCAAGTTCCCGGGCAACTACCAGCCAAAGCCCAGCTGATCTCCCGACTTGGGCGGAACGCGGAACTGCTCGCAGGACAGCGTGGGACGGGGATAGCCGTCCAGCCGCAGGCGCCGGGCGATGAGTTCGAAGCGCTGGCGCAACAGCCGCGCCTCCGCGCCCCGGCCGTGGAACCGCGAACCGAAGCGCGCGTCGTTCAGGCGCCCATCGCGCATGGCGCGGATGCGCGAGAGCACGTGATCGGCGCGCAGCGGCAGGTGGGTGCGCAGCCAGTCTTCGAACAAGCCCTTGAGTTCATTGGGTAATCGCAGCAGTACATAGCCGGCGCTGGTGGCCCCGGCATGCGCCGCGGCGGCGATGATGCGCTCCAGTTCATGATCGTTCACCGCCGGGATCATCGGCGCCGCCAACACCCCCACGGCCACTCCCGCCTGGCTCAGGGCCTGAATGGCACGTAAACGGGCACCCGGGCTGGGCGCCCGGGGCTCCAGTCCTCGCTTGAGCCCATCGTCCAGGGTGGTGAGACTGACAAATACCTGGCACAGGCCGCGCTTTGACATATCCGCCAGCAGATCCACGTCGCGCATGACGGGCGAATGGTTGCGCGCGATGATGCTGCGCGCCACTTCCGCCGTGACCGTGGTGGACACGCACGATTCCTCGACCTCGCGCCACCAGCCATCGTCCACCGTCTGGACCCGGCGGGACTCGAAACGGCCTTCGAAGTTCTGGCTGGTGCCGCGGCCTTTGATGGGGACGGGCATGAGCCAAGGGTACCGCCGGCAGGGTATGCAAAGTGGGAATTCTGTTCGCTGTCAGTGGCAGGCAATTCGAGCCGCTGCGCTACTGTGCCGGAGATCCTCGGTCAGAGATTTGAACCACAAAACGACAAGGGGGACTCACCAATATGGATAATTCACGACAATTTCCTGGCGACGCAGCGGTGCAGGGCCTGGCGCTACTGGTATTGACCAGTCAGCTGGCGCTGGCTGCCGATGACTCATCGAAGACGCCGAGCGCCAGCCTGGAGGAGATCGTCGTCACCGCGGCACGGCGCGAGGAGACCCTCGGCAAGGTGCCGATCAGCGTCATGGCCTTCACACAGAAGGCGCTCGATCAGAACACCGTGCGGACCATGGACGACATTGCCAAGCTGACTCCAGGGGTATTCTTCAGCCGCGCGAGCGATGCCTCCGGCTCGGTGGCGAACATCGCCATCCGCGGCATCTCCTCGGATGCCGGCTCCGGCGCCACCGGCGTGTACATCGACGATGTTCCCATCCAGTCGCGCGCTTCCTACAGCGGAGTAGGCAGCAGCGTCTGGCCCGAGATCTTTGATCTGGAGCGTGTGGAAATCCTGCGTGGCCCGCAGGGCACCCTGTTCGGCGCAGGCTCCGAGGGCGGCACGGTCCGGCTCATCACGCCGCAACCGAGCGCCGACAAGTTCGATGCGTATGCGCGCGCCGAGCAGTCCTTCACGCGCGGCGGTGATCCCAGCCAAGAAGCCGGCGCAGCGGTCAATGTACCGCTGGTCGAGGGCAAGCTGGGAATGCGCCTCACGCTGTCCTACCGGCATGACGGCGGTTACGTGAACCGCATGGATTACATCACCGGCAACGTGCTGCAGACCGGATCGAACTTTGCAGATACCGGCACCGCCCGCGTCGCCTTCGTCTACAAGCCCAACGACGCTTTGACCATCACGCCCTCCTACTATTGGCAGGATCAGTACGTCAACGACTCGTCGGTTTTCTGGCTGCCCCTGACGCGTGCGGGCGATGACAGCTTCAATCGCAGTTCCAACATCCGCAACACCAGTCATGACCGATTCAGCCTGCCCTCCTTGAAGGTGGAATGGGCATTCCCGGGCGCGATGTTGACCTCGAGCACCTCGTTCTTCGACCGCAACCAACCCAGCATCCAGGACCTGGCAGCCTTCGAGTCCTACCTGTGGGTAGGCCAGCCACCGCCGGCCGGCATGTATGCCCCTTCGGACGATGACATCCACCAGCGCAACTTTACCCAGGAAATCCGTTTGCAGTCGACCAACGCCGATGCGCGGGTGAGTTGGCTGGTGGGAGCATTCTACCAGCGTGCGCGCCAGCATCTGCATCAGCGCGTGCAGGACACCTTCCTGCCCGGTCTGTTCGACCAGTATGCCGGCGACGGTCCCACGTTCGAGGAGATTTTCGGCGGGATGTATCTCGGCAAGTACACCGTGGTCATCGACCCGTTCAACACGGTGGACAAGCAACTCGCCGGCTTTGCCCAGGCCGACATCAAGATCACCGACAAGCTCAAGGCGACGCTGGGTCTGCGTTACGCAAAGATCGACTCCTGGGCCGATTCGTTCTACGCCGGACCGATCGTGGGGCCACCGCAGGAAGCGACCGGCAGCACATCGGAGAAGCCGCTGACGCCGAAGCTCGGAATCTCATATCAAATCAACGATGGAACCATGGTCTACGCCAGCGCCACCAAGGGCTATCGCGCTGGAGGCTACAACAATCCCGTACCCATCAATTGCGGTGACGACCTCACCAACCTGGGGCTCACGGAACGCCCGCCGACATTCTCCAGCGACACCCTATGGTCGTACGAAATCGGCAGCAAGTCGCGCAGCTTCGAGGATCGCCTGTCGATCGATGCCAGCGCGTATGTCATCAAGTGGAAGAACATCCAGTCCACCTACAATCTGCCGACCTGCGGATTCAGCGTCACCATCAACGCGGGTGATGCGACCAGCCGGGGGTTCGAGCTCGCACTGCAGAGCCGGCCGATTCCCTCCATTGACCTGGGACTGGCCCTTGGCTACGTGCACGCGGCCTATACCAAGGATGCGTTCCTGCGCCCGCCGCTGCCGGGACAGAACTTCCAGCCGGCGGTCGCCTCCGGCGACCGCATTCCGGTAAATCCATGGTCGGCCGCGTTCCAGGGTCAATGGTCGTTTCCGTTGTTCGAGCATTCGGCCTATTTCCGCCTGAACTACAACTATTCAGCCGGCCTGGATCATGATCTGTCGGTGCAAAATCCGCGTACCGCGGGCTTCGATCCGGACATTCCGGGCCTGCCTGCGATGAACGATCTGTCGATCAAACTGGGAATGCATCTTGGACCGGTAGACGCAGCCCTGTTCGTGAACAATCTCAACAACCAGCATCCGCTGCTCAACGTCAACCACGCAGGACGCGGCGTCCCGCTGTTCACGGCGGCCACGGTGCGTCCGCGCACCATAGGCGTAACAGCAACCTATCGCTACTGATCCCTCCGCCGATATCGCAACTCGTTCCAATCGATCATCCAACAGAGGTTACATATGACTCGAGAACGCAATCTGAAGAGAACCGCACTGGCGGGCGCCGCGGTGGCGGTGCTGTGCGCAGGCACCTGGACGCTGGTGCACGCGGATCAGCCGGCAAAGACCCGCTATTTCTCGTTCCACGACAAGGTGCCGACCATCCACGAGAACGACATCAAGGACATCAAGGTCCTGGTCACGGGCAATCAGAGCGCCGGTCGCCAGAGCATCCTGGAGTCCTACTGGGAACCGGCCTTCAAGGTGCCGGCGCACTATCACAAAAAGCATGCGGAGACCTTTATCATCCTCTCCGGGCAAGTCGAGTGGACCATCAACGGTGAAACCCATGTCATGGGACCCGGTGATGCCGTGCATATCCCGCCCAATACCGTGCACAGCGTGCGGGTGGTCGGCGACAAGGACATGCATTCGATCATGATTGCCGAGCCGGGCGGCTATGAGGAGATCTCCTCCTACGATGCCAGCTTCACGCCTGAACAGCGCAAGGATCCCAAACTCGCTGCGCAGCTGAATGCGCTGGCGGACTTCAATCCGGTGAACCCTCCTCAGGCCACCGACAAGAAATAGGCCGGCCGGTCTTCGGATCAGCAGGCGCAGTGCGCGTCCAGTGGCGAGTTCCCTTCGCCCGGGCTCGCGTCGCGCGAGCAACGCAGACATGAGCTGGCGGAGCGATGCCTTCCGGCCCGACCTATTCGCCGGACGAACGGCCCTGGTGATCGGCGGGACCACCGGAATCGGTGCCAGCACTGCAATCCGCCTGGCTCAGCTGGGTGCATCGGTGGTGGCGGCCGGATTGCACGCCGCCCATGGCAGCGCCGCCGCCGCGGGCGTGACGGTCGTGGAACTCGATGCGACCCGCGCCGATGCCGTGTCGCATACCCTGGACGCACTGCCACGCCTCGACTACCTGATCAACTGCGCGGGAATCAGCCGCGACCGGAGCGAATACGACCTCGCCGTCTTCGAACAGGTCCTGGCCGTCAATCTCACCGCGACCATGCGCGCCAGCCTCGGCGCACGCCCGCTGCTCAAGGCCTCGCACGGAGCCATTGTCAACGTGGCCTCCATGTACTCCTATTTCGGCAGCGAGGATCGGCCCGCCTACAGCGCCAGCAAGGGCGGTATCATGCAATTGACGAAGTCCCTGGCGCAGGAATTCGCAGCCGATGAGGTTCGCGTCAATGCGGTGGCACCGGGGTGGATCAGAACTCCCTTGAGCGCGGGACTGATGGCCGATGCAAAGGCCAGCGCGCGCGTCGTTGCTCGCACACCGATGGGTCGATGGGGAGAGCCACAGGAAGTGGCCGAGGTGATCGTTTTCCTGTGCTCTCCAGCCGCCGCCTTCATCACCGGCGCCGTCATTCCCGTCGACGGCGGCTATCTGACCGTCTGACGTTCCGGTTGCTACTTCGTCTCTGCCAGATGGAAGTCGCTCTGCTCGCGCAACATCTTCTTGATCTCGGGCTTCTCCCGGTCCTTCTCGCTGTAGGACATCTCGCGAGTCTCGTAATGTTCGTAGCCGCCGGGCTGGTAGATGAACAGCACATGGGCGTCCTTGTTCCCGACCACGTGCACGGAGTGCACCGTATTGGGAGGGATGTACACCAGATCGCCCGCCGACATCAGGTGCTTCTCTCCTCCGACGGTCCACTCGAATTGCCCATCCATGAGATAAAAAGTCTCCGCATGCTCTTTGTGGAAATGTGGCGGCACATCGAACCCCGGGTGCCAGTGCTCATCCTGCACGGTATACCGCCCTTCGGTCTGGGCCGCCGATAATTTCACTTCGACGGATTCATCCTTCAGCTTGTCGAAGATCTGGCCTTTGCCCTTGAGCACGAAGTGATGCTGCGCCGGACGCGCAACCTCCGTATTTTTCGTATCCTCAGCCCGGCCAACCGCCATGGCAAGCACACCGGCCGCAGCGGCGCAGGCCACGGCCAGCGGCGCCGATCGTCTGATCTCCAGAACCATTTCAATCCCCCTCTTCTAAGACGCCCGGAACCGGCGCAAGACCGCCTTCGCCGGCGCACCGCCGGCGGCGCTTTACCCGGCAGATCGGTGCTTGGAAGCGCTTACCCTAAGAGGCCGTTCCGGCACTGGTCATGCCGACAAGGAACAAAAACGCCACCGTGGCGGCACGATCCACTGAGCATGACCATCGTTCATCGGACTGCGGAAATAATACGCGCCAGCGTCGCAATGGGGATCGGGACATGCTTGGGAAACTTGCTGCCGTGTCGATGGGTTTGTGCTTGAGTCTGATGCTGGCTCGAACGGCAAGCGCCGCTTCGGCAGTCACGAGCGCACCGGAGAGGGCGCGCGACCTGGGAGCCCGGTTCGACGGAACACCAGGACCCCTCAACGCCATCACGGACGTCAGGGGTGTCGAAGTGGGCCTTGCCACGAAGATTCAAGGAGAAGGCAAACTGGTGGTGGGCAAGGGCCCCGTTCGCACCGGAGTCACCGTGATATTTCCGCGCGGACGGCAGGATGTCGCACCCGTCTACGCCGGCTGGTTTTCGCAGAATGGCAACGGCGAGATGACCGGCACCACCTGGATCGAAGAAGCGGGTTTGCTCGAAGGACCCATTGGCATCACCAATACTCATTCCGTCGGGCTGGTGCGCGATGCCATCATCGCGTGGAGCGTCAAGGCAGGTCGCCTCACCGAACAGCCGTGGATGTTGCCGGTGGTGGCGGAAACCTGGGACGGCGCGCTGAATGACATCAACGGTTTTCACGTCTCCCAGCAGGACGTATTCGCAGCCCTGGACTCGGCCAAGGCAGGCCCGGTTGCCGAGGGCAGCGTCGGCGGGGGCACCGGCATGATCTGCTACCAGTTCAAGGGAGGAAATGGCACCGCTTCGCGCCTGCTGCCGGCGGACCGGGGCGGCTACACGGTCGGGGTGCTGGTACAGTGCAACTGCGGCAGTCGCTCCGAGTTGCGCATCTCCGGGGTGAAGGTGGGAGCAGCCATCCCGTCATCCGAGCCTGAACTGTCGCGGCTCGGACGTCGCGCGGACGAGGACGTGGGCTCCATCATCATCGTGGTGGCGACGGATGCGCCGCTGTTGCCGGACCAGCTGAAAAGACTGGCTCGCCGGGCGACGATGGGGCTGGCACGCACCGGCTCCACCTCCGGCAACGGTTCGGGCGACATCTTTATTGCCTTCTCGACCGCCAACCGCAATGCCGCCGATGAGCCTGGGCCCAACGCGGTGAAGAGCGTGTCGAACGAGCATATCAGCCCGCTGTTCAGCGCGACCGTGCAGGCCACCGAGGAAGCCATCGTCAACGCGATGGTGGGCGCTCACACCATGACCGGTATCAATGGCACGACCGTCGAAGGGCTGCCACATGACAAGCTGCGGCAGCTGATGCAGCAATCGGCGCACTGACCCGCTCGGCGCGCCGCAGCGGCAACCTGCCGCGATTGCCGCGGCAAGCCGATCGGCAGGCTGTTCGCCCGGCTCACTTGGGCTTGTAGGGATGCGGGTCCAACACCTTGTTGAAGTCGTGCAGTACGGCGGTCGCGGCCTTGGCGGCCGGCCGCGACAGCTCGGCCCTGGAGAACTCGTTGGCCAGATCGACGTTGGCCTCGTAGCCGCCCGGGGCCTGGATGAACAGCACATGCGCGGGCACGCTACCCACCACATGCACCTTGTGCGCAGTATTCGGCGGAATGTAGACCAGATCGCCGGGATGCATGAGATGGGTCTCACCCCCAACGGTCCACTCGAATTGCCCATCGATGAGGTAGAAGACTTCGCTGTGGCGCTTGTGATAGTGCAGTTCGACATTGAAGTCCGCAGGCCAGCTCTCATCCTGAACGGTATATCGGCCTTCACTTTGGTCTCCCGACAGAGGGATCAGCGAGGTGACGTTACCCGAACGGTTGACTGTCTTGCGAATGTGCCCCTGCAGCGCGAAGTGATGCGCTTCCCGGTGCGGCTCCGGCCCCGCCGTATCGGAGGCAATGGGCGTATCGTCCGGCAGAGTCTGCTCGCGAACCTGATCCGCCCTGCCAGACAGGGCGAGCAACATGCCGGCAGCTAGGACCCCTGCAGTGGCGGCCAAGGTACGGGACTGGGTGCACATGAGCGTGGATCTCCTATGGTTTGCCGGACTGTGACCCTAAGACACTGACCTGCGAACCAGAGCCACTGTGACGGAACAAAGCGCCCGCTGCGGCGGAACTCGGCCGGGTTCCCCGTGGGTGGGGCCTTTGTTCCTTCCCGGTCATCAACCGCTGCGAAATCATTTCTAGGATCCTTCTATCGAGGCGGAGACGTCATGGGCAGGCGTGCAGAAGGACAGGTTGCATTGATCACCGGCGGCGGCACCGGCCTGGGAGCCGCCATCGCCACCCGCTTCATTGCCGATGGCGGGCGAGCCGTGCTAATGGGCCGCCGGCCCGGACCGCTGCAGCAAGTGGCGCAATCGCTGCAGTGTGCCGCTTTCGCGGGTGATGCGGGTCGCGCTGCCGATGTCCGCGGCGCCATCGATCTTGCCCTCACCCGGTACGGCCGCCTCGATGTGCTGGTGGCCAATGCCGGGGGTCATGGACTCGGTGATGCCCTGTCCACGGACGATGCGCAATGGGCCGAGGCGCTGCATGCGAACCTCAACACCGCCTTCGTCTGCATCCGGGAATGCCTGCCGGATCTGATCCGGCACAAGGGCAGCATCGTGATCGTATCCTCCATCGCAGGCCTGTTCGCGGGCCCCGGGGTCGTGGGTTACGTGACGACCAAACATGCCCTCGTGGGTCTCACGCGCTCCATTGCGCGTGACTACGGCCCGTCCGGCGTGAGGGTGAACGCCCTGTGTCCGGGCTGGATCAAGACCGCCATGGCGGATGAACAGATGGAATTCATCAAGAAGAAGCACGGACTGGCCAGCGTGGAGGATGCCTACGCGCTCGTCACCCGGCATGTGCCGCTGCGGCGCGCGGCCACGGCCGAGGAAGTTGCCCGGATCGCGTGCTTCCTCGCATCCAGCGAGGCCTCCATCATGACCGGCGCCGTCATCGTAGCCGACGGCGGCG
>JAFEGC010000091.1 GCA_018240265.1 Pseudomonadota bacterium
TGTCCTTGCGCAGGCCCGCCGCGTTGGCATACGCATCATCCACGGTGGCGAGTGGCGCGGGATACGCGGTGCCGCCGGCCTGGTAGATCTGCGCCACCTGCACCATCAGCGGCCAATCATTGGAAATGTTGTCCCAGCGATAGCCCAGGCGCTGGATCATGTCCAGCGACAAGTCCTGGTAGTCGTTCTCGCGGCGATCCGACCAGTCGAAGAACGCGGTGAGCGTGGCCGCGCCGATGGGCTGCGCGATCTTGAAGTTCACCTGCTTCTGTTTCTGCCGGCCATCCCCTTTCCATTTGTCGGCGCGCTGGTCGGTATACGACAAGTAAGCGCGGGTGCCGAACGGGCCGATGTCGCCGGAGTCCACGCGCAGCGCGGCGTGACGATCCGCATCGCTGCCGCCGGCCAGCGAGGCCTCGACGCCGAACTCATGCGACGGATCGCGCGAGAAAAACTGCAGCGTGCCGCCCAGGTTGCTGCTGGAGGCGGTTTCGAGTGAGCCGGCGCCCTGCGACAGCACGGCGCGGCCGATGTTTTCCGAGGCAATGGCGCGGCTGATGTGCAGGCCATTGTGGTTGCCATAGCTCATGTCGCCCAGCGGCACGCCATCGAGCGTGAAACCCAGCTGGTTCTGGTTGAAACCGCGCACCGAGATTCGCGCCGACCACTCGTAGCTGCCATAAGGGTCGGCGGATTGGAAGCTGACGCCGGGCAGATCGCCGACGGCCTTCAAGGCACTGGAGCCCGGCGTCAGCCTGGCAATGTCCGCCGTGCCGATGGCGCTGACCTGCCGCGACTCGCCGTGACCGAACACCACCACTTCCTCGAGCGCGCCGTCCGCGGGCGCATCGCCGGCCTGCGCGCAAGCCGCGGCGAGGAGCGAGGCCATGATGATCCGAAGCCGGGAATTATGGATCGCGGGCGCGACGGTCAACAAACACTTCATATCGACTCCTGCGGTAGCTGATGCCTGCCGAGGTCATGGCATCTGCACTACGGCGCAGGCTGCGGCCCCGGTTGAACCGCCAAGATAGAGTCGAAATGTGACAGGCGCTTTACGACTGCGCCGATTTCCACAACGCCATCAGCACCGGTAACACCATGGGCCGGAACTTGGCCGGCATTCGCGCCAGCAGCGCGGACTCGAAAGTCTCCACCACCTGCCGCGCCTTGAGGAGCAAGACTCGCCCCTTGGCTGTGAGCTGCAATCCATGCGAACGGCCGTCCACCGGGCGCCGCCCCACCAGGCCGCGCGACTGCAGGCGGGCGACGAAGGGCACCATGTTGGCGCGCTGGATGTCGAGCACCCGCCCGGCGGCGCTTTGAGTAATGCCGGGCGAGGCATCCACCAGCATCAGGAATGCGGCCTCGGCGTGGCGCAGGTCGAGCGGCGCGAGCCGGCGATTCAGCTCCGTGAGCGCCGCGCTCGAGGCCCGCCGCAGTACATATCCCGGCAGCTGGGTCAGCGGATCCTGGACGGTTCCTGGCGGAGAAATAGTTGTCTAGCCTACTATTTGGATTTAAACTGCTATTGATTATAACATTCAGCTGGAGCCGGACCATGAAATTTCAGCGCAGCAATCCCCTCACCGGCGCGGTGGCCTCCACCGCCACCGCCATGTCCGCCGCGGAAGTTCCGGCCATCGCCGCCCGCGCGGCCAGGGCTTTTCCCGCCTGGGCCGCCACCGGTCCCAACGCCCGGCGTGCCGTGCTGATGAAGGCGGCCGCCGCGCTGGAGGCGCGCGCGGAAGCCTTCGTCGCCGCCATGATGGGCGAGATCGGCGCCACTCGCGGCTGGGCCATGTTCAACCTCGGCCTCGCCGCCTCCATGGTGCGCGAAGCCGCCGCCATCACCACGCAAATTTCAGGCGAAGTCATTCCCTCCGACAAGCCTGGGTGCCTGGCCATGGCGCTGAGGGAACCGGTGGGCGTGATTCTGGGCATCGCGCCGTGGAACGCGCCCATCATTCTGGGCGTGCGCGCCATTGCCGTGCCGCTGGCCTGTGGCAACGCGGTCATCCTCAAGGCCTCGGAAAACTGCCCGCGCGCGCATGAGCTCATCATCGAGGCCTTCGCGGAAGCCGGCTTTCCGGAAGGAGTGGTGAACGTGGTCACCAACGCGCCCGCCGATGCTGCCGCAGTGGTCGGCGCGTTGATCGACGCGCCGGAGGTCAAGCGCATCAACTTCACCGGCTCCACCGCGGTGGGGCGCATCGTGGCCAGGCGCGCCGCCGAAAACTTGAAACCCTGCCTGCTGGAACTCGGCGGCAAGGCACCGCTCCTGGTGCTGGAGGACGCCGACCTGGACGAGGCGGTCAAGGCCGCGGCTTTCGGCGCCTTCATGAACCAGGGCCAGATCTGCATGTCCACTGAGCGCATCATCGTGGTGGAGGCTGTGGCGGACGAGTTCGCCAAGCGCTTCGCGGCCAAGGCGAAATCGCTGGCCACCGGCGATCCGCGCGAGGGCAAGGCGCCGCTGGGCGCGGTGGTGGATCAGAAGACCGTGAACCATGTGAACACGTTGATCGAGGATGCCACCGCCAAGGGCGCGAAACTCCTCTCCGGCGGCAAGGCGCAGACGGTGCTGATGCCGGCGACGGTGGTGGACGGCGTAACCGCCGCCATGAACATCTATCGCGATGAAAGCTTCGGCCCGGTGGTGGGCATCCTGCGCGCGCGCGACGAGGAAGACGCCATCAGGTTGGCGAATGACACGCAGTATGGCCTGTCGGCCTCGGTGTTCACGCGCAACATCGCCCGCGGTCTCACCGTGGCGCGGCGCATCAACTCCGGCATCTGCCACGTCAATGGTCCCACCGTGCACGATGAGGCGCAGATGCCTTTCGGCGGCGTGGGTGCCTCCGGTTATGGCCGCTTTGGCGGCAAGGCCGGCATCGACAGCTTCACCGAACTGCGCTGGATCACGGTGGAAACCCTGCCCGGCCGCTATCCCATTTGAACTCGACTGCCTTTCATTTGTAACGGAGAGCCTTAATGAGCGAACGATCCGAAGCCGACACCGTTGCCGTCAACGTCGAGGGCGGCATCGCCTGGGTGAAATTCAACCGCCCAGAGAAGCGCAACTGCATGAGCCCGAAGCTCAACCGGCAGATGCTGCGCGTGCTCACCGAGCTGGAATTCCGCGATGACGTAGGCGTGCTGGTGCTCACCGGCGAAGGCTCGGCCTGGTCGGCGGGCATGGACCTGAAGGAGTATTTCCGCGACACCGAGGCGCTAGGTTTGAAGGGCGTGCGACAGTCGCAACGCGAGGCATACGCCTGGTGGGAGCGCCTGCGCTGGTTCCAGAAGGTCACCATCGCCATGATCAACGGCTGGTGCTTCGGCGGCGGCTACGGCCCGCTGTTCGCCTGCGACCTTGCCTTCTGTTCGGACGATGCCCAGTTCGGCCTGTCGGAAATCAACTGGGGCATCCTGCCCGGCGGCGGCGCCACCAAGGTGGTAGCCGAGCTCATGCCCATGCGCAAGGCCATGTATCACGCGTTGCTCGGCGAGAACCTCACCGGCAAGCAGGCCGAGGCCGCGGGACTGGTCAACGAATCGCTACCGGCGAACCAACTGCTGGCGCGGGTTACCGAAGTCGCGGGAAAGCTCTTGAAAAAGAATCTGGACACGCTCAAGGCCACCAAGGATGCGGTGCGGCGCGTGCGCGAGATGACCTATGACAACGCCGAGGATTATTTGATCCGCGCACAGGAAGCGCTCAACTGGCATGACAAGAGCGACGGGCGCCACGTCGGCATGAAGCAGTTCCTGGACGACAAGACCTACAAGCCGGGATTGGGCGAGTACGACAAGTTGCGCGGCCTGCGCTGATCGCGCCGGCCGAACCGTCCCTCATCCAATGACCCGTTTCGATCCGGTCGCCTGCTACGCCGCCAGCAATCCGCAGGCCCTCGCGGTGGTCGACTTGGAATCCGGCCGGCGCTGGACGTACGCGCAGCTCCATGAAGCCATCGACCGGCTCGCGGCCTGGCTGGTGGAAGGTTTCGGACCTGCCAGCGGCGTGCGCTTGGCGACGCTGGCAAAGAACTGCGCGGACATGCTCATCCTGCAGCTCGCCGGTATCCGCGCCGGCACGATATTCACGCCTTTCAACTGGCGGCTTGCTCCGGCAGAGATCGAGGCGCTGGCCGCCGATGCGCTACCGGAGATCGTGTTCCATGACGAGGATTTCGCGCCGCCCGAAAGCGCGCGTAACGCGCTGCCCATCGCGCGGCTGACCTCGCTGGGCAGCGCCGGCGCGCACCCGCCGTCCTCGGCGCGGCGCGCCTTCGACGCAGTGGCGACGCTTCTGTACACCTCCGGCACCAGCGGCCGCCCCAAGGGAGTCATGCTGTCCGAGCAAAATGCCTTCTGGGGCTGCACCAACTTCATTCTCGGCAACGATGTCACCCTGCGCAGCGTGTTCCTGTGCGACATGCCGCTGTTCCACACCGCCGGCCTGTTCGCCGCCACGCGCGCGCCCATCCAGGCCGGCGGCTGCGTGCTGATTTCGCAGGGTTTCGATGCGCAGAAAACGCTCGATCGTCTCACCGACCCGGCGCTTGGCGTGACACATTATTTCTCCGTACCGCAGATGGCGGCGCGCATCTGGAACCAGCCCGGCTTCGATCCCGCTTCGCTCCACCGGCTGGTGAGCTGGGCCATCGGCGGCGCGCCCAATCCAAAGGCGCTCACCCAGCGCTTCGTCGATGCCGGCGTACGCATCGCCGAGGGCTTCGGCATGTCCGAGAGCGGCTCCAATTTCGGCATGCCCGCGCATGACCTGGAAGTCCTGCGGCGCAAGGCCGGCAGTTGCGGCCTGCCCTTCATGACCGTCGAGCCGCGCATCGTCGATGAGGACGGCAACGATGTGCCGGCGGGCCAGGTGGGCGAGCTGTGGATGCGTGGACCGTGCATCACCCACGGCTACTGGAACCAGCCCGAGACCACGGCCAAGGCGTTTCGCGACGGCTGGTTCGTCACCGGCGATGCGGCGCGCATGGACGAGGACGGCTTCTACTACATCGTGGATCGGCGCAAGGACATGTACATTTCCGGCGGCGAAAACGTGTACCCGGCGGAAGTCGAAGCCACCATCGCCGAACTTTCGCAGGTGGCCGAATGCGCGGTGGTGGGCGTGCCCGACGAACGCTGGGGCGAAGTGGGACGCGCCTACGTCATTCCCGTCGCCGGCCAGACGCTGACCACCGAGGTGGTGACGGCGCATTGCCTGCGGCGGCTGGCGAAGTACAAGGTGCCGGCGAGCGTGGTGATCACCGACCGCGTGCAGCGCACCGCCTCCGGCAAGGTGCAGAAGCACTTGCTGAAACTGCGCGCGATGCAGGAACTGGCGATGGCGTGAGCACTGGGCTCTTTCAGTCAACCTCGCGCATTTTCAGCAACGACAGCGTTACCGCCGCCAGCAGCGAGCCCGCGCCCATCGCGGCCGCCACCAGTGCGAGGCCAAGTCCCGCCTGGAACAGATAACCGGCGATGACGGGCGCCAACGCCGCGCCGCCTCGGCCGACACCGATGGCAAATCCCGTGCCTGTGGCACGCACATGCGTCGGGAACACGCGCGCGAACAGCAGATACAGACCGGCTATGCCTGCATTGTTGAACAGGCCCGCCAGCGTCGCCTTGGTGGTCAGTACGGAAAGGTCTGCCGCCCCCTGTCCGAACCAGACGACCATGAGCGTGGCGCCGACCAGCGCGCACACCGTCAAACCCTTCAGTCCCACCCGCGTCGCGAGCACCCCGAACATCGCGCCGCCGAGCGCGCCGCCCATGTTCACCCAGGTCAGCACGCCGGCGGCCGCCTTGGGTGCAAAACCCAGGTCCACCACGATTTTCGGCACCCACTTGAGAATGAAATAGAAGCTGACGATGTGCGCGGAATAAGCGAAGGTGATCATCGCAGTGGTGCCGAGCAGTCCCGGCTTCAAAATGTCCAACACCGATTTGTGAGGCGCAGCAGCCGGCAGAGGTGAAAGAGCGCTCGCGGCGGGGTGACCCAGGCGCCGGAGAATGGCGTTGATCCGTTCCAGCGCACCGGGCGCGCGCTGCTTGTCGAGGAACATCACCGATTCGGGCACCAGGAACCAGACCACCGGAACAAATGACACGGTAGCCACTGAGCCGAACATGAACACTTGATGCCAGCTCCCGTTGGCGAGAATGCGCTGCACCACCAGGCCACCGGACACACCTCCAAGCGGGTAGCCGATCACCATGAGCGCCATGGCGAAATTGCGCCAGCGATCGTTCGAGTATTCCGCCGCCATGGCGTTGGTGGAGGCCAGCATGCCGCCGATGCCGAGGCCCGTGAGCAGGCGCCAGGCCAGCAGCACGCCGATGCCACCGGCGTGCCCCGCGCCATACATGCCCAGTGCCATGGCGATGAGGCAGCCCAACATGGTGGGCCGCCGGCCGATCCTGTCGGCCACGCCACCGAGCAGCACCGAGCCCACGGCCATGCCCACGAGCTCCATGGACAAAGCCCAGCCCAGTGTGGCCTTGTCCACGCCCCAGTCGTGAGCGATGCCCGGTGAGGCGAAGCTGATCGACAGCACGTCGAAACCATCCAGCGCGTTGAGACACGCGGTCACGATGATGGCCAGCCACTGGCCCGCACGCATGCGGCCATCGCACAGGATGGATTTCGGACTATCGCCCACGTTTTCCTCCCCTTGCAGTACCGCCTCCGGCCGGCGGCTTATTGGTGTATTCGCGTCAACAGTTCGATCAGTTTATCCACTTCCTCGCCGGTAAAGCGCGACTTCAGCCACCGCTCGTGCTGGCAGATGGCGTTCTTCGCCGTGGCGAGCGCCTTGCGCCCCGCTTCCGTGAGATTCAGCGTCTGCTTACGCCCGTCGCTGCGCGACTTGCCGCGCTTGAGAAAATCGCGCGCCTCCAGCCGATTGACGATAGCCATGGTGGTGGCGCGGTCCATGCGCATGCGCTGCGCCAGATCGGTCTGCGCGATATCAGGGTGATCGTCCACCAGCCACAGCACCGACACCTGCTTCTGGGTCAGATCCAGGTGCGCGAAGGTCTCGGAGAAATGCCGGTACACCATGCCGTGCGCCAGCCGGATGTGAAAGCCCACGATGCTGCGGATCTCACCGATGTCCTCATCGCCCGCGACATGCGGCGTGGTAAGGGCGATGATTTCCTTTGGTTTCGGCATCCGGCGGTTCCGACAGCGATCATAACCCAACCTCAGCCCGCGGCCTGGGTGCGCCAGCCCTGCTTGTAGGTCTCGCGTGCCACGCGGCTGTAGGGCACGGGGCTGACGATGGCGCGCACCTCGATCTGCTGATGCGGCTCCACCGTGGTTTTCGTCGTGCCGCCGTTCTCCTCGCCCCACACCACGCGCAGCTCCGTGCCCACCGGGATCGCGGGATCGAGGATGGCCAGCGACAACGCCTGCTTCTCGTTGTAGCTGTAGCCGGTGAACATGGACACGCCCACGGTACGTCCGCCCGCATCGATCACGCGATCGTAGTTGGATGAGGCATAGTTGGCCAGCGGCACGTCGAAGAACTTGTACTGCTCGCCGTCCGGGTTGAACAGCGAGGCCATGATCCTGGTCATGTCCTCGGGGTTCCAGGCCAGCGTGACCTTCTTGCGCTGCCTGGCCGGGTCGAGCTTCTGCAACGCCTCGCGGCCGTGGAACTCGTGATCGAACTTCACGAACGAGCCGTAGCCCAACTCCCACGGAGTGGTGTAGTAGTCCTCGATGTTGGACGAGACGAAACTGCCGCCGATGGAACCGGTGGCCTCGTAGCTGTCCGCGCCCAGCCATTGCCGATACGCTTTCAGCTTGTCACCGGTGTAGATGGCGGGCAGCGGGGAGGGAATCCAGCCCGACTCCAATGTGTTGGAAGGATAGGCGCGACTCCCGCAGGGCAGCAGGCCAAACTCCTTGCCGGCCGCGAGGATGGCGGCGCGGATTTCCTCAGTTTCCGCGTACGGCCCCCAGATTTCAAGGCCGGGCGCGCCCGACATGCCATGGCGCAGCGTGCGCACCGTCTTGCCCGCGATTTTCATCTCGGACATGGTGAAGAACTTGAGTTGCTCCAGCGGCCCGCCGTTGAGTTTTTCGATGACGGCCCAGGCCTTGGGCCCTTGGATCTGGAAGCGCCACACCGAGCGCGTCACCGGCTTGCCCATCGGGCGCATGGGCGAGCGGTCATCCAGCTCGACCTTGACGTCGTAGCCGCCGGTAGCCGCATGGAAGCGCAGCCAGTTCGAGGCCGGCGCGCGGCCCACGTACACGAACTCCTCGGGTGCAAGATAAAAGATGATGCCATCGCCGATGACGTGGCCATACGGCGTGGTCGGCACGTACTGTTTGGCCCTGTTCACGGCGAAGCCGGCCATGGAATTGATGGCAGTGTCGGACAGGAGCTTGAGCGCATCCCGGCCGCGCAGGTACAGGTTCACCATGTGATGCGTCTGATCGAACAGCACGGCGCTGTGCTGCCAGGCCCACTGCTCGCTGCGCCAGTTGCTGAATTCGGGCGCCACCACCGGATACACGTAGGCGCCGAGCTGCGAATTGCGCAGCATCTGCACCGTGTTGCCGGCGGCTGTCAGGACTTCCTCGAGATTTCGTGCGGCCATGTCTACCCCCTTAATTGCCAGAGGCCATTTGGGGGATGATAGCGGATTTTGTATGTAACACAAACTACTTTGCGGGTGCTCAGCGTAGCCCTGCATTCGCGCCGCGCCGTCCTTCGTGATCAGCGGCGCGACCAAGCGTCCTCGGCCGGACTCGATGGTGACGGCGGCCGGAATCGAGTATCCTTTGATATCGATTACATCGGTGGGTTTCACCTACAATGACCTCATGCCAGCATCCTCCTTCAAACCTCGGGCCATGAAAATCAGCATCCTGACGGCAGCGCTGCAGGAACTGACGCCGCGGGCTGCGCGCGATGCGGACCCGGACCTCGCGGTGGAGGACTGGCTGCAATACGCGGCCGAGCTCGAAGCCCCCTACATCCAGCTATCGGCGGCGCTGCACCCGAGCCGTACCGACGTGCCGGCCGCGGCGATGCTCGACCCGGTCGCCAACACGCTCGACCTGCGCGTGCCCTTCAATGCCGGGCGCGCGCGACGCGTGCAGGCCGCGATGCAGGCCACCGGCGTGGGTCTGTCCGACCTGGGCTACTTCGACAACATGCTCGCAGCGGATGAAACCGCGCGCCGCGCCAAGCACGAGTTCATGCTGCGCGTGTTCGACGCCGCCGTTCTGCTTGGCACCAATGCCATCTGCGGTTTCGTCGGGCGTAACCCCGATCTGTCCATGGACGCCAACTTGTCCATGTTCGAATCGGAGTTCATTCCGCTGCTGCAACAGGCCAAGGC
>JAFEGC010000092.1 GCA_018240265.1 Pseudomonadota bacterium
ATCCAGACTTTTCAGGAAGGCCAGCAGCTGCGCCACGTTCATTTGCGGCAGCACGGTCGGATAAGATCCGCCCGCGCCCGGCATGAAGTTCGGCAGGCTCATCATCGAAATGACATTGAACCCCTGCGAGGCGAAGGAATACGGATCGCACTGCACCGGGCAGCCGGCCGTCTGGTACAGCGTGCCGTACTGGCCGGACCCGTTGCTCCAGTCGTTGCTCGAATCGACGCGGGTCTTCTTGCGGTCGCTGTAACCGACGCCGAATTTCAGCTTCTGGAACACCGAGCCTTGCGCGTCCCACGCACCATCCAGCGTGAAACCCGACACGGCATCGTGCACGGAGTAGCCGTTCAAGCCCACGTAGTGCGTGGACCAGTACTTGTTGTCATTGAGGAATCCCGAATTCATCAGCGCCGTGTAGGAGCAGTAGCCGGCCTTGATCGCACTGGACGTGCCCGCGGGACAGGCCGTCAAACCGATCTGGCTCGGCGGCAGCACCACGTTGATGTCCGGCAGGCTGTTGGGCAAATCGGTGAAGTACAGGATGTCCTCGGCGGTCGGCGAGTTGTTGACCAGACCCGCGGTCACGAAGCTATCCTGCCCACCCTCGGGACGATTGGCCGTTGAACGATAGGCATCGAGCGTGAACGAGAGCTGATCATGCGGCTTCCAGGTCGCGTTCAGACCGTACATGGTGGTTTTGACGAAGCGGTTCATGGTGTTGTTCACCATCTCCGGCTGGAAATTGTTCACCGTCACCGAGGTGATCACGCCGTCCTTCACCACCGCGTCGCCCCACGGCGTGCCATCGTCGTTGGCGGCGAAGTAGTAGGACTCGTTGTAACCGATCTGCGGGTCGCGCAGGCGCGTCCACAGGCCATCGAGTGACATCGAGAAGGCCGAGCTCGGCCGCCACTCCAGCCGCCCGGACAGTGCATCGCGCTTCTTGTCGTCGAAAATGGAACCGAAGGTGATGCAGCAGGGAGTGGCCACCAGCGGCACTCCATTTGCATCACCGTAGGGATAGTTGGCGGGGCCATAGATGTTCTGGTTATAGGCGTTGAGCGAATCGGTGCGGGTCTTGGCGTCCGAGTGCACGCCGCCGATGACGAAGCCGATGCTGTCCTCGGCGAAGGTATTGGAGATGAAGGCCGAATACTTCTGTCCCTTCAGATGCGACATCTGATTGTAGTCGCCCTCGGCATGCACGCCGCCGTGCAGCCCGGGCTGGTCGAAGGCGCTGGCCGAACGCAGGTTCACCGTGCCGCCGATGCTGCCCTCCATGGCCGAGGCCTGCGAGGACTTGAGCACATCGGCGCCCGCGATCAGCTCCGAGGGCAGCACGTCGAAGGCAAGATCGCGGCCATCGTCGTCGCTGGCGATGATGCGATTGTTGAAGGTGACGATGTTGTACTCGGCGGTCAGGCCGCGCACGGTGATCTTCTGCCCCTCGCCGCCGGTGGTGCGTTGGATGGTGATGCCCGGCAGGTGACTGAGCGAGTCGGCCACGTCATCGTCGGGGAATCGCCCCAGCTCGGTGGAGTTGATCGAGTCGAGCACCACCGCAGCGTCCTTCTTGATGTCGAGCGATTTCTCCAGGCTTGCGCGCAAGCCGACCACGACGATTTCCTGCAGGGCTTGCGTGGAATTCTTCTCAGGCCCCGCCTGCGCGACGCCCGCAGTCGCATCGTCGGCCCGCGCCGGCGAACCCGTCTGCAGCGCGACAAGCAAACTCAAGGTGGCCATCGAGGCCGATATCGTGGAGTGTTTCATCGCCTTCATCTCCTCAAGCTGTCTGTCATCCCGTTTGATCGCAAGCCGCCGAGTACTCGGCCAGCACCTGCCGGATGTGATGCATGACCAGGCTGTGCGCATCGGTGGCGAGTTCGCCGCCGCGCAGCGCCTGGTAGGCGGCCGGCAGGTATTGCCTGAGCAGTGGCAGCGGCGGCTTGGAGTTTTCGAACGACACGGTGAGGCGCGCCATGGCTTGCGCCACCGCCGGCACCGGCCAGTAATAGCGGATGCGATCGCTCAGGCTGTATTCCAGCTGCAGATCCAGCGCATGGCCGCTGCCCAGGTAGTATTTGGTCCAGTGCCGCGGCTCCCTGCGCATGGCCTGCAGCACCGTGCTGCGCACGTGCGAGCCGTGTTCCGCTCCCAGCCATTCCTGCTCGATGCGGTCGAGCGCCCAGACGGCCTCGCGTAGCGCGAAGGTGAGGGCGGGACCGACTTTGAGAATGGCGAAATGATCGCGCACCAGTCCGGCCAGCGCCTCCGGCATCTGGTAGTCGGTGGAGTGCGCTTCGAACACCAGGTGCGGTTGCGAGTCAAGGCAGGCGCTGAGCCGCCGCGCCTTCGCGGGCACGTAGTCCATGACGCGGGTGTCGTCGAACTCAACGCCGGGCTGAACCACCAGCCCCACCACACGCTCCCACGCGGCCTGCAGCCCGTGGCGCACGAATGCCGCGCGGTGCGCCTCCAGGGTGGCGAGCGCGGCCGCCGGCTCGGTCACTTGCAACTCGTGCAACGTCTCCTGCGCGCCACCCGGGGTCGGAACTTCCGAGCCGACGATGTACACCGGTGCATCGCCGCCGCCGGCGCGCCAGGCCTCCTCAGCCCGCACGCACAAGGCGGCGTTGCGCTCGGCGATGACCGCTTCCGTCAGCAGCGGGTCCTCGCCACAGGGCATGGAGCAGTCCAGGTGAATTTTGCGAAAGCCGGCGCGCACATACTCGGCCACCAAGACCTCGGCGCGTTGCAGGGCATCCTTGGCGGGTTGCGACTGCCAGGCATTGGGCCCCAGGTGATCGCCGCCCAGCAAAATGCGCTCGCGCGCCAGTCCAACCTCATCGGCGAGACCCCACACCACGTCGCGGAACTGCGCCGGCGTGAGGCCGGTGTAACCACCGTCCTGATTGACCTGGTTGGAGGTGGCCTCGATGAGCGCCAGCTGGTCCATAGCCTTGGCATGCTCCAATGCCGCGCAAATGACCAGCGGGTGCGCGGAGCAAACCGAGTAGATGCCGACGACGGCGCCGGCGCGGTGGCGCTCTACCAGATCGAGCAGGGTCTTCACGTACCCGCCGCGTCCACGGCTTCCTCCGGCTCGATGGCAAGGAGCGCTGCGGCCACGAAGGCCAGCACCACGCCGACCAGCTTCAACGTCTGCGGCATCACACCGAGCAGCGCCAGCGAGATGAGCGCGGTAATGAGCGGCGCGCCGGCATTGGTCAGCGGCGACACCACGATGGCCTTGCCATAACGGAACGCATACACCAGCGTGAGCGCGCCGACCGCATTCAAGATCTGAGTGATGGCCGCGAGGCCCGGCCCATCGAGGCCGTAGTTGATGGGCCGGGAGAAATCCGTCATGTACAGGGCCAACGGAATGAGCGCGAGACCGGTGAGGGTCATATAGAGAAAGATGCTTTCCGCCGACATGGTCCTGTTGGCGAGCTTGATGAAAAACGCCTGCACGCCCCAGGCCGCGAGCACGATCAAAGCGTAGAGGAACCAGGCCACACCGTGACCCTGGAAGCCTTCGCCCGGCGCGTAGTCGAACAGCGGCAGGGCGAGCAGCGCCAGCAGGATGCCGAGCGCGCCCAGGCGCGTGACCCGCTCACCCAGCCAGCCCACGGAGAGCGCGATGGTCACCAGCGGCGACAGCGCCACCAGCGGGAAGATGAGATAAGTGGGCCCGGTGTGCACGGCATGAAACAGCAGCATCTGGCCACCCGAACCGGTGAAGCCGATGAGGCAGCCGAGCAGCACCGAGCGGGCGTCACGTTGCCAGCGCCAGCCCACGCGCGCCAGCGCATACAGGCAAGGCGGAATCATGGTGAACGCCCACACCACGTAAATGAGCGTCTCGGGAAAACCGTTGTCGGCCGGCCGGCCGGCGAACGCGCCCCACACGCCCCAGAAAGCGGTGGTGATCAGTGCGAAAATCAACCCGGTGTGGCGGTTCACAGCTGTCTCAGAGTGCGTGCACGCGCGAGGAAACGAACCATGCCGTGGCATCCTTCAGGCAGGCATCTTGACAAATACGAAAGATAACGAAAGCATAGATCCCCGGATGTCCTCAATTTATTTTCGATTACTATTTCGTATACTTTCGTGTGTGTCAAGGGGCTTACGGATTCATGAATAAAACGCCCACTACCCGCCGTGAGTTTCTGCACCTCGTCGCCGGCGCCGCGCTGGCGGGGCCCGTCTCTGCGTCCGCAGGTCTAGAGCCAGCCGCGTCCGCCAACGCCACCGCGTTCACCGCATCTGCCACATCCGGCCCATCCACCGGCACCGCGACGGCCGCGCCAGTCCAGGGCGCCGATATCGGCGATGCCGCGCTGCGCATCGCCTTCGATTCATCGCTGCGTTCGCGCCTGCGGCGGATGTCACGCGAAGCCGCATCCGTCCCGCTCGCGCTCACCGATTGGGCGGCCACCGAAACCCTGCTGCTGGCCGACGGCCGCCGCGTGGAGCAGTTCGCCTTGCAACGCTCGGCACGGCGCGCGATCGACGGATCGCACGGAGCGGGCACTTCTCTCAACCTGGTGGGCGTGAGCGATGAGCGGATAGAAAAGACCGTGAACGTCGAACTGTTCGCGCGCTATCCCGGCTTTCTGTTCATGCGCGTGACATACCGGAACCTGGCCGCACGGCCGATTGAATTGAGCGAGTGGCGCAACGCCGATATCGAATTCTTTGCGGACCGCGCCAGCACCGAGGCGCCACCGTTCTGGTCCTACTGCGGCAGCACGCATCAGGACCGCCGCGACTGGGTGCAGCCGGTGCGCGCCGGCTTCGAGCAGGAAAATTTCATGGGCATGAACGCCTCCGACTATGGCGGCGGCATTCCCATCGTCGATGTGTGGCGGCGCGACTGCGGCTTGGCCGTGGGGCACGTGGAAAAGCGGCCGTGCCTGGTCTCGTTGCCCGTCATCGCCAGCGCGAAGGGCGTGAAGCTGGGCATCACCGGACAGCTCAAGCGCGTCCTCGCACCCGGCGAGCAACTGGCAACACCCCAGTGTTTCGTCGCCGTGCACAACGGCGATTACTTCGCAACGCTCGACACCTACCGCCGCATCATGGCCGAGCGCGGCGTCTGCGCGCCGGCGCCGCCCGATGCCGCGTACGAACCCATCTGGTGCGCCTGGGGCTACGAGCGCGACTGCACCCCGCAGCTCATCCTCGACACGCTGCCCAAGGTGAGAGAACTGGGCCTGCGTTGGGCCGTGATCGATGATGGCTGGCAGGACAACGTGGGCGACTGGAACCTGAACCGCGAGAAATACCCTCGCGGCGAGCAGGACATGCGGCATCTGGTGAGCGAGATCCGCGCCGCATCGCTCAAACCGCGGCTGTGGGTGGCGCCTCTGGCGGCGGCTCCCGGTTCCGACGTGCTGCATGACCACACCGACATGCTGCTGCTGGACAAGGATGGCGCACCGCAGTTGGTATCCTGGTGGAACAGCTTCTATTTGTGCCCTGCATATGACAAGACCGTCGTGTTCACGCAGTCGCTGGTGAAGCGATTCCTCGGCGATTGGGGCTTCGCCGGTCTGAAGATCGACGGCCAGCATCTGAACGGCGTGGCGCCCTGCTACAACCCGGCGCACAAGCATGCATACCCCGAGGAGTCGGTGGAGAAGCTGCAGGATTTCTTCCGCGCCCTGTACACCACGGCGCGCGAACTGGATCCGCAGGTCGTCATGGAGCTGTGCCCCTGCGGCACGGGCGATTCGTTGTTCAATTTCACCTTCATCAACCAGACGCCAGCCGCCGACCCGGAATCTTCCTGGCAGGTGCGCCACAAGGGCAAGACACTCAAGGCCCTGTTGGGACCGAGCGCACCGTTCGCGGGAGATCACGTCGAACTCAGCGACGGCCACGATGACTTCGCCTCCACCGTCGGCATCGGCGCAGTGGTGTCGACCAAGTTCACCTGGCCGCGCGATCCCAAACCGAAGGATTCCTTCCTGCTGACGCCGCGGAAGGAGGCACTGTGGCGCAAGTGGATCGCGCTGTACAACGAGCACCTGCTGCCCAAGGGCACCTACCGCGGTGAGCTGTACGACATTGGCTTCGACAAGCCCGAGACGCATGTGATAGAAAAGTCCGGAAGGCTTTACTATGCGCTGTATGCGCGCAACTGGAATGGGCCGGTGAGCATCAAGGGCCTCGCCGCGGGCCGCTATCGCCTGCGCGACTACTTCAATGACCGCGACCTGGGCGAAGTCCACGCGCCCGCGGCTCAGTTGCCCGTGGCGTTCGACCGCTTCCTCGTGCTCGAAGCAACGCCGATCTGATGCGCGCGCCCCCCGAACGCGGCCTGCTCATCGAAGAACGACGCCGCCGCATCTGCGACCTGGTGCGCAGCGAAGGCCGGGTCACGGTGGATGAACTGGCAAAGCGCTTCGCCATTTCCCATGTCACCATCCGCGCCGATCTCGCCACGCTGGAAAGCGCCGGCGCCCTCACCCGCACGCATGGCGGCGCGCTGAGCGTGCAGAACGATCAGCCGCTGGACGTGAAAGAGCTGCAGCACCATGCCGAGAAGCTGCGCATCGCGCAGGCCGCGGCCGAGCTGATCCGCGACGGCGAGACCATCATCCTGGATTCGGGCACCACCACCGCCGAGATCGCGCGGCACATCCGTGCGCTGGAACTTAAGTCCATCAACGTGATCACCAACGCGCTCAACATCGCCGCCCTGCTGATCGACGTGCCCTCGGTGCGGCTGATCATGCCCGGCGGCATCCTGCGGCGCGAATCCAACTCGCTATCCGGACCGATGGCGGAGCTGGCACTACAAACCCTGCAAGCCGACCGGCTGTACCTGGGTGCCGACGGCGTGGACACCAAGGTCGGCGTGATGACGCCTCACCTCGCCGAAGCCCAGCTCAATGCCAAGATGATCGCCATCGCGCGTCAGGTGGTGGTGGTCGCCGATTCCTCCAAGCTCATGCGTCGCAATGTCTCGCTGATCGCGCGGGTGGAGCAGATCAACCTGCTGATCACCGATCGCGGCGCCAGCCTTGAGGCGGTGGAGGAGATGCGGGCGCGGGGGGTGGAGGTGAGATTGGTGTGAGAGCCAGTCGCAAGGTGGATTTGGCGCGCTAAAACATCCCGTTGTCGTTTTGCATGCGAGACGGAACCTGCTGGGTAACGTCCCAGTGTTCGGCGATCAGCCCATCCTGGATACGGAATATGTCGACCACCGCATTGCCGGGATCGCCGGGCTGGATGATGACATGCACATGAGCGACCACGTAGTCGTCATCGGCGAGCACCCGCTTGACGCGATGCTCGGCCAGCGGTGACACGCCTTTCGCCCACGCCAGGAATTGCTTCAGCCCTTCCGCGCCCGTCTTGGCCATCGGACTGTGCTGTATGTAGTCGGCTCTAAAGTACTTGTCGACTTGACCGGCATCCAGCGGCTTCAGAACATGTTCATACACGTCCATCACCAAACGCTTGTTGCGCTTGGCCCGCTGGCCGCTTCGATTCGGATTCTTGATCATGAATCCAGTTGCTGCTCGCCCTCGAACCTCCATGCATCGCCGTCGCTCACGATCCAACCGCCGGTCGGGTCGCAAAAATGCGACCCAATCACGTACGCGCCACGATCCTGATAGCGCCGCAGAAAGCCACGGCGCGTGCGAATGGCCTGTTCATGATCATTGCAAAAGTTCGTTTGGAGATCTGGCTCCGCGCACTGCACCGGGTGATGCATGATGTCGCCGGTGATGACCGCGCGCTTTCCCTCCGATTCGATCCGCACACTCACATGGCCGGGCGTATGGCCGGGCGTGGGTTCCAGCCCGACTTCCGGTGTCACCTGGTGATCGGTGCTGACGAAATCGATGAGTCCCGCCTCGTACACCGGCTGCAGTGAGTCAGGCAAGTGATCGACTTCGGCTCCTTCCCTGCCCACGAGACCGTGGATGAAATCCCATTCCTTGCGGTTGAACAGGTAGCGGGCGTTCGGGAAGGTCGGCATCCACTTGCCATGCACGAGCCGGGTATTCCAGCCCACGTGATCCAGGTGCAGGTGCGTACACAGCACGGTGTCGATGGACTCCGGGGGAAAGCCTGCGTAAGTGAGATCGTCCAGAAACGTGCTTTGCAGGTGATGGAAGATCGCCGCCTGCCGATGCTTGTCATTGCCGATGCAGGTATCGACCATGATGCGGCGGTTGCCGGCGCGCAACGCGAATGCCTGAAAATTCATTTTCAGCGCACCCTCCGCCGTGGCGTAGTTCGGCACCAGCCAGGGATGGCGGAGCGCCCGCTCATGCCCGCAATCCTGAAACAATATCGGGTTGACGCCGGTCGCCTCGAAGATTTCTACGATCCGAACCACCTCGACATCGCCGATTTTCCAGCGGTCAATATGCTCGCGCGCCATGCTCTTGCTTCTCCTTCATCCCGCGCGGATCAGGTCCGCGCCCCGTTCGCCGATCATGTAAGTTGCCGCCGCCGTGTTTCCAGACACGATGTCGGGCATGATGGAGGCATCCACCACCCGTAGCGCGTCGACGCCTCGCACCCGCAGCCGCGCATCCACCACCGATTGTTCATCCGATCCCATGCGGCAGGTCCCTACGGGGTGACACATGGTGCGCGATGAATTGCGCGCGAACTCCCGCAATTGCTCCGGTGAGTGCACGCCTGGACCTGGGATGTCCTCCTGCGACACGATGGAGCGCAGCGGCTCCTGTCCGAAAATGCGGCGCATCCAACCGATGCCCTCTACCATCGCCTCCACGTCCACCGGATGTTCGAGATAGGCGGCATGAATGTTTGGCGCGGCCATTGGATCGGCGGAGCAGATGCTGACCTTGCCGCGCGAGAGCGGCCGCAGCACGCACACCGCCGCGGTCAGGCGTCCGATCGGATCGGGACTCATGCGACCGCTCGCGTCGTACTGAAAGCTGATCGGCCGGAAGTTGATCTGCAGACCAGGACGATCCTCGCCTGCCAGCCGCACGAATGCGGCCGCCTGCGAGGCGCCGATGGTGAGCGGCCCGCGACCGGCCAGCAGCCAGCCGGCGCCATGCGCGAACACACGCCATCCGCGCAAATGCCGATTCAGCGACTGCCGCGCTTCGTGCGTCGTATAAGTGGGTTGAAGGTAGGGATGATCGATGAGGTTCTGTCCCACGCCGGGCGAATCGACCAGCACCGGCACTCCCGCACGCGCAAGATCCGCTGCCGGCCCGATACCGGAGTGCAGCAGAATCCGCGGCGTGCCGATGGCGCCGCCCGACACGATCACCTC
>JAFEGC010000093.1 GCA_018240265.1 Pseudomonadota bacterium
CCCATCCTGGGTCACCTGTTCAAGAGCACTACCAACATCAACAAGAAGACGGAACTGCTGATCTTCATCACGCCGAAGATCTTGCGCGAAGGGTCCAACCTCTATTGATCGCTGCGCCGAGCGCGTTGTTAAGGATTCAAGGAATTCAAGTTATGCATAAACTCAAATTCGTTGCCTGGCTGAGCGCCGTCCTGCTGGCGGCTTGCGGCGGGGGCAAGACGCTGACGGGGGCGAGTTCGGGAACCGGCACGGGTACGGGCACCGGTACGACCGGTGCGAGCATTGCGGCGCTCAACGTTGTGTCCAGCACGCCCTCGATCCCGTCTGATGGATCTGCAACGGCGACGATTACGGCACTCGTGCTCGATGCGAACAACAATCTCATCGGCGGCGTTCCGGTTACCTTTACGCCAACTTCCGGCGGCATCGCCGGCAGCCCAGCCAAGACCGATGACTCCGGTGCGGCCACCGCTACCTTGTCCACGGCCGGCGACGCCTCGCTGCGCACGATTACGGTTACCGCCAGTGCAGGCAGCAAGACCGCCAAAGTAACCGTTCAGGTCGTCTCTGCCTCTACTTCTACGTCCGTGCAGATGGGTGCGCCGGCTGGGCCGGCCTTCCAGGCCTCCGTAATCGGCATTTCGAGCACCACGCTGTCTGCCGGTGGCAGCACCAGTTTGACCGTTGCCTTGCAGCAATCGGATGGCACTCTGTACTCGCAGTCGGCTACGGTTACTTTCAATTCGACCTGCGCAGCGCAGGGATTGGCAACCATCACCTCGCCCGTGACGACAAGTTCTGGCGTCGCGACGGCGACCTACGTCGCCAAGGGATGCAGCGGCAAGGACAATATCACCGCGACAACCACGATTGGATCGAACGCTCTGTCCGCCAGCGGATCGGTAACGGTGGCGGCCGCGACCGTGGGCTCAATCGTATACAAGTCCGCGACGCCAACGATTATCGCCTTGAAGGGCAGTGGTTCTTCGACGCGACCTGAGACCTCGACGGTTGTGTTCCAGGTGCTGGATTCCTCCGGCGGCCCGGCGAGCGGAGCCAGTGTCACCTTTGCGCTGAACACTGCTGTGGGCGGCATCAGTGTCAACCAAGGGCCTGTGACCAGCGATGCCCAAGGCAATGTGACGACCACGGTGACCGCCGGTACGGTCGCGACTCCGGTCCGAGTTACCGCCACGGTGCAAAACACCACTCCGGCGATCTCGACGCAGTCGAATCAGCTGTCCGTGTCGACCGGCGTGCCGACCCAGAATGCGTTCTCGCTGGCGGTTACCTGTCCCAATGTCGAAGCTTGGAACATCGACGGGGTTACGGTGGGAGTGACGGCGCGACTTGCAGATCGCTTTAGTAACCCTGTGGCAGATGGCACGGCGGTGCAGTTCCGCAGCGAGGGTGGTCACATCGCGCCGCAATGCACGACTACGACCACGACGACAGAAAGCGGCGTATGCACGGTGAATTGGGTCAGCGCGAATCCCCGCCCGACCATTGGCAAGGGAGGTCGGGCTGGTCGCTCCGCGCTGTTTGCGACGGCGATTGGCGAGGAGTCGTTCGTCGATACCAACGGCAACGGGATGTTCGATCCGGGTGAGAGCTTTACCGACTTGGCCGAGCGGTTCGAAGATGACTATCAGGACGGGGTCTACCACTCGGGTGAGCCGTTCTATGATTTCAACAACAACGGTGTGCGGGATCCAGCCGATGGCATTTTCAACGGTGTGCTGTGCAATGATCCGGCGCGTTGCGATTCGACCAAGTCATCGACGGGTATCGACGCTCGAAACATCATCATCATGTCCGGTAGCACACCCGACCAGATCACTCCGGCCTCTGGAGCAACGCTGTCTACAGTGAGCAAAGCCAAAGGCTTATCCGATCCTTACACGTTTACAATTGCCGATGTGAATGGCAATCCGATGCCTGCCGGTACGGTGGTGTCGGCCAAGGTGCAAGGTACTGGTTTGTCGGTTTCCGATCCTTCTTCGTTTACGTATCCGTGCAGGACCGAGCCAATGAGCTATGCTTTCACGGTGAAGGTCGACGCAACGGCTGGCGCCCAGGGGCAGTTCCTGATCGATGTGAAGACTCCTGGGGCCAGCGGCTCTGGAGGCGTCGAGACGATTGCCTCCTACACCGTGCCGATCGGGCCTTGAGGCGCGATCAAGACAGTGTCCAGCAAAGGCCGCCGTTAGGCGGCCTTTGCATTTGCGAGAGACCATTCGGCGGAATGGGTTGACGCGACTGGCCGCGTGCGTATTCTGCGAGCCCGCCATGACGACCCCCAACATCTTCCTCATCGGCCCCATGGGCTCCGGCAAGACGGCTGTCGGCCGGCATCTCGCCCGTTTGCTGCGCCTGTCTTTTTACGACAGCGACAGCGACATCGTGCAGCGCACCGGCGTGGACATACCTTACATATTCGAGAAAGAAGGCGAGGCGGGGTTTCGGGTGCGTGAGTCGGAGACCCTCGACCGGCTGACTCAGCTGAGCGGCATCGTGCTGGCGACGGGCGGGGGGGCGGTCATCCGAGTGGAAAACCGACGCTGGCTGGCCGAGCGCGGTACGGTGGTGTACCTCAAGACCTCGGTGGAACAGCAACTGCGCCGCACTCGGCACGGTGGGCATCGTCCGCTGCTGAAAAACGCCGATCCCGAGGCGCGACTGCGCGAGTTGATGGCGCAGCGCGCGGCGCTGTACGAGGAGATCGCCGACATCACGGTCAGCACCGACGAGCGCAAGGCCCAGTCGGTGGCGCAACAGATCCAGCAGGAGATTCGCCGCGTCGCGGCGCCGTAGGCTCTATACTGCGCTCCGTGCAGACACTGTCCGTCGACCTGGGCCATACGCGCTATCCGATCCATATCGGCTCCGGCCTGTTGTCCGATGCGAGCGTGTGGAACCGGGGCATCGCAGCCGATTCGATCCTGGTGGTCAGCAGCAGCACCATCGCTCCCTTGTACCTGGAACACCTGAAAGCGGGCCTAGCGGGCCGGCACGTGGCACAGTGCATCCTGCCGGACGGTGAGTCGAACAAGACCCTGTCCACCGCGAGCTGGGTCATCGATGCGCTGGTGGGCAACAAGGTGCATCGCGACGGCCTGGTGATCGCCCTCGGCGGCGGGGTGGTGGGCGACGTGGCGGGTTTCGCCGCCGCCTGCTACCAGCGCGGCATCGCCTTCGTGCAGGCGCCAACCACGCTGCTGGCGCAGGTGGACTCCTCCGTCGGCGGCAAGACCGGCGTAAACCACCCCGGCGGCAAGAACCTGATCGGTGCCTACCATCAACCCATCGCGGTGGTGACCGACACCGATACGCTGGCAACCCTGCCCGACCGGGAATTGCGTGCCGGTCTTGCCGAGGTCATCAAGTATGGCTGCGTGTGGGATCCCATTTTCTTCGACTGGCTGGCGCTGAACGTTGGCGCCTTGCTGGCGCGCGATCCCGAGGCGCTGGCTTACGCCATCGCGCGTTCCTGCGAGATCAAGGCCAAGGTGGTCGGGCAGGACGAACGCGAGACCGGCGTGCGCGCCATTCTCAATTTCGGTCATACCTTCGGTCATGCCATCGAAGTCGCCACGCATTACAAGCAGTACCTGCATGGAGAGGCGGTGGCACTGGGCATGATCATGGCGGCGGAGCTGTCGCGGCGGCTGGCCATGATCGACGGTGGAGCCAGCGCACGCATTCGCGAGCTGGTGGCGGCCGCTGGCCTGCCCACTGAAATACCCCGCATCGGCACCGAGCGGGTCCTTGAGCTCATGCGCATGGACAAAAAGGTGCTGGCGGGCAACGTGCGGCTGGTGCTGCTGGAAAAGCTCGGCCGCGCCGTCGTCATCGGTCACTATGAGCAAGGAGCCCTCGAAACCATGCTGCGGGAACAGGTGGGATGAGAAACCTCGCGCCCTATGCCGCGCTCGACGGTCAGTCCCGCGGGCGGCGTCATCCGGAATCACCGCCCGCTTACCGCTCGGAGTATCAGCGCGACCGCGACCGCATCGTGCATTCCACCGCCTTCCGGCGTCTGGTCTACAAGACCCAGGTGTTCGTCAATCATGAGGGCGACCTGTATCGCACGCGCCTGACGCACTCGCTGGAAGTGGCGCAGATCGCGCGCACCATTGCCCGCGCCCTGCAGTTGAACGAGGAGCTGTCGGAGGCCATCTGCCTTGCTCATGATGTCGGCCATACGCCCTTCGGACACGCCGGTCAGGAGGCGCTGCACGAGTGCATGCGCGATCTGGGTGGCTTCGAGCACAACCTGCAATCTTTGCGCATCGTGGACGAGCTGGAGGAGCAGTACGCGGAGTTCGCTGGCCTTAACTTGAGCTTCGAGTGCCGCGAGGGCATCTTGAAACATTGCTCGGTGGCCAACGCGCGACTGCTGGGCGATGTGGGTGTGCGGTTTCTCAAGCGTCAGCAGCCGGGATTGGAAGCTCAGCTCGCGAATTTTGCCGACGAGATCGCCTACAACAACCATGACATCGACGACGGCATCCGCGCGGGTCTCATCACCATCGAGCAGCTCACCACCGTGCCGTTGTTCGCGCGCTTCCATGCAGAAGTCCGTGAACACTATCCCGATCTGGGCGGACGGCGTCTGGTCTACGAGATCGTGCGCCGCATGATCAACCTGTTGGTCAGCGATCTCATCGTCGCTTCCAAGGCCCGCATCGATGTCGCCGGCGTCGCCAGCATCGATCAGGTGCGCCGGCACCCGGCGCCGCTCATCGGCTTTTCCGATGCTACCTGCGCCATGAACCAGCAGCTCAAGGTGTTTCTGCGCCAGCAGGTCTACAAGCACTACAAGGTGCAACGCATGACCGCCAAAGCTCGCCGGGTGCTGGCGGCGCTGTTCGATGCATTTTTCGAAGATCCCGGCCTGCTGCCTGAGGAGCATCAGGCCGTGGCGGATCGCGGTGAGGCGCTGGCCGGCAAGGCCGGGCGCGCGCGGGCGGTGGCCGACTACATCGCCGGCATGACCGACCGCTACGCCATCCTGGAACACCGGCGGCTGTTCGATCCGGCGGAACGCACATGATTGCTCCGCTTGCCAACGATCTGCTGCTGCGCGCCCTGTTGCGCGAGCCCACGTCGCGCCGACCGATCTGGGTGATGCGCCAGGCGGGACGCTACCTGCCCGAATATCGCGCCACGCGCGCTAGGGCCGGCAGTTTCCTCAAGCTGTGCACAACGCCGGAGCTGGCCTGCGAAGTGACGTTGCAGCCCATCGAACGCTACGCGCTGGATGCGGCCATCCTGTTCTCCGACATCCTTACCATTCCGCATGCCATGAACCTGGGGCTGAAATTCGAGACGGGCGAGGGACCCACCTTCGCGCGGCCCGTTCGCAGCGCTGCGGACATCGATCGCTTGAGCGTGCCGGATCCGCACCGCGAATTGCGCTATGTCATCGACGCGGTGTCGATGGTCCGCCGCGAGCTACGCGGCCGCCTGCCATTGATCGGGTTCGCGGGCAGCCCCTGGACCGTCGGTACGTACATGGTGGAAGGCGGCGGCAGCAAGACCTTCGGCAGGATCAAGCGCATGATGTACGAGGCGCCGGGCGAGCTGCACCGGCTGCTCGACATCCTGACGCGCTCCACCATCGCCTACCTGAATGCGCAAATCGCGGCCGGCGCGCAGGCGGTGATGATCTTCGATACCTGGGGCGGCATTCTCACGCCGGCGCAGTACGAGGAGTTTTCACTGCGCTACATGGCGCGGATCGTCGAGGCGCTGACGCGCGAGGCGCAAGGCCGTCGCGTGCCGAACATCGTGTTCACCAAGGGCGGCGGTGCCTGGCTTTCGAAGATCGCTGCCATCGGCTGCGATGCCGCTGGCGTGGACTGGAACACCGATCTTGCCACCGCGCGCACAGCCGTGGCGGACAAGATCGCGCTGCAAGGCAACCTGGACCCGGCGGCGTTGTTTGCGCCGCCCGAGGTGTTGCGCGCCCAGGTGCGGCGCGTGCTCGACAGCTACGGCCCGGGACCGGGCCACGTGTTCAACCTCGGCCACGGCATCACACCGGACGTGAACCCCGAGCAGTTGAATGTGCTCATCGAGGCGGTTCACGCCTATCCGGTCGGCTAGCCGGGGGCGCCTGGCCGGATCGCCCTCAGCCCAACGGCCCACCCGAGTTCCGCAGCTCATCGCGCAGCGCGCGCCGCAGGATCTTGCCCACGTTGGTCTTGGGCAGCTCACTGCGGAAGTACACATGCCGCGGCACCTTGTAGCCGGTGAGATCCTTGCGGCAGTGTTCGATGACGCTCTCGGCGGTGAGCGCCGGGTCCTTCTTCACCACGAACAGCGCCACCACCTCGCCGGAGCGTTCATCCGCCTGCGCCACGGCGGCGCATTCCAGAATGCCGGGATGCGTGATTGCAACGTCCTCCACCTCATTCGGGTACACGTTGAAGCCCGACACGAGGATCATGTCCTTCTTGCGGTCGCAGATGAACACGAAGCCCTGCTCGTCCATGTAACCGATGTCGCCGGTGCGCAGCCAGTCGCCGAACATCACCTTGGCAGTCTCGTCAGGACGGTTCCAGTAGCCACGCATCACCTGCGGGCCTTTGACGCAGATCTCGCCGATCTCGCCCGTGCCCAGAAACACACCGGCATCGTCCCGGATGGACACGTCGGTGGAGGGCAGCGGTACGCCAACCGAGCCGTTGAAATCCACATCCGGCGGATTGGTCGTCACTACCGGTGAGGTTTCGGTCAAACCCCAACCCTGGGAGAGGATGCAACCGGTCATCTGCTTCCATCTCTGCGCCACGGCGGCCTGCACCGCCATGCCACCGCCCAGCGTACGGCGCAGGGTGCTGAAGTCGATGCGCTCGAAACCCGGCGTGTGCATCAGCGCGTTGAACAGGGTGTTTACGCCGCTGACGTAGTGGAAGCGATGCTTGCTCAGTTCCTTGACGAAGCCCGGGAAATCGCGCGGATTGGTGATGAGCAGGTTGCAGCCGCCGGCATGCGCGAACAGCAACGCGTTCACGGTGAGCGAGAAGATGTGATACAGGGGCAGGGCGGTGACGATGGTGGTGCCGCGCGTCGAACTGGCGCCGGTTATCAGGAACGCGCCGGCCTGCAGCACATTCGCCACCATGTTGCCATGCGTGAGCACTGCGCCCTTGGACACTCCGGTCGTGCCGCCGGTGTATTGCAGGAAGGCGGGGTCCTCCGGCCCGACCTCCACCGGTGTCACGGTCAGCCCTAGCCCTGCTCCCAGCGCATTCTTGAAGCGCAGCGCCTTGGGAAGGTCGTAGGGCGGCACCTGCTTGCGCACGCGACGTAGCACCAGGTTGACGATGAAACCGCGTGGAAAGCTCAGCATGTCGCCCACGCCTGTCACCAGTACGTGCTCGATCTGGGTGCGCGGCAGCACCGCCTGCAGCACCTGGGCGAAATTCTCCAGGATGACGATGACCTTGGCGCCCGAGTCCTTGAGCTGGTGCTCCAGCTCGTGTGCCGTGTACAGGGGGTTGGTGTTGACAACGACCATGCCGGCGCGCAGCACGCCGTACAACGCGACAGCATATTGCAGAACATTCGGCATCATCAGCGCCACGCGATCGCCCGGCACGAGCCCCGCCTTTTGCTGCAGCCAGGAAGCGAAGGCCGCCGACAGCAGATCGAGCTGCGCATAGCTTAGCCTGGTGCCCATGTTGATGAAGGCGGTTTCCGCGGCGTTGGTCGCCAGGGCATGCTCCAGTAGGGCCTTCAGGGAAGGGTAGATGCTCGGGTCGATTTCAGCCGGTATGCCGGGCGGGTAATGTTTCAGCCAGGATCGGTCCACTTCGCTTTCCCCAGTTCGTATGGTTTGCGTGTATAGCATAATAGCGCCATGAGCACCCATCCCAGTCGGCAGACCCTGACCGAGCTCAGTCCTCTGCGCAACAGCACGCAGGCGGCAGATGCGCGCTCGCTGGCCGCCGAACAGCTGCGGCATTTCTCCATCGATCCGCAGTCCGCCCACGGGCAGGTGCTGGCGCGGGTGGCTGAGCATCTGTATGCCACCAATCTGGCGGTTCACGATCTATGGAAAGTCACGACGCAAGTGCTGGGCAAGCTCGACCGGAGCGACCGCATCGCCTATTTCAACGCCAAGCGTTTCCTGTGCTTTCAGCTCGCGAAGATCCTGGACACGCTGCAGAACCCGCTGCGCCGTTCCTATCAATCGCTGAGCCTGGATCGCGGCGGTATCGCCAACAAGGGGCCGTACCCGCTGTTCGACAACGTTACGGCGATCTTCAGTTCCACGCCCGTGGTGGTGCGCACCGCCACCTACCTGTACGCCTGCACCGAGTGGGTGGAGGACGCGTTCAAAGGCAAGGAGCTGCTGCACGAGATCTACTCGCGCCTGCTCAATCCCACCTCCATCAGCCTCGCCAACCACATCGTCGATCTGGAAGCAGGTCCGCTGGCGCCGGAATATTTCGCCTGGAATTTCAACTCCGGCATGGCCGCCATCGACGCGACGGTGGCGCACCTGGTGGGCTACCAGGACATCATCCTGGCCAGCCGCAACATATACGGCGGCACCTACCAGCTGCTGCACGACTGGTACGGCAAGCAGAGCAACCTGGACGTGGCCGTGCACTGGTTCGACGGCTGTGAGGCGGATGACTTTACGGCTGCCCTGCAGCGGGTGCGCACGGAGCAGGCGCAGCGGCTGACTGCCGGCCGGCATATCTACGTATATCTGGAGTCGCCCTGCAACCCGCACGGCAACGTGCTCGACGTGCCGGCCATCTGCCGCGCGGCGCATGCGCAAGGGATCGACGTGATCGTGGACTCCACCGTCGGCACGCCATTCCTGCATCCTGTGCTGCAGCGGCAAGATCCGCTGGAACGCCCCGACTTCGTCATCCACTCCTACACCAAGGACCTCGCCGGTCACGGCGCCACCACCGCCGGCGTGTGCATCGCGCGCACCGAGCGCATGTTCATTCCCAAGGGCGGCAGCATGAACGGCGCCGGTGTCGACGGCCGGCCGCGCACCTACCGCTGGGATGAGACCATGTTCTGGAACGTGTACTACATCAAGGGCGCGTTCCTGGAATCCGAGAAGGCCTTCGAAGTCATCAACGGCATGCACACGCTGGAACTGCGCGTGCTCACCAAGTGCATCAACACCATCGTGCTGGCGCAGCTCCTGGCGC
>JAFEGC010000094.1 GCA_018240265.1 Pseudomonadota bacterium
AGCGCAGCAGATTGATGCGCGCCACGGGCTCCTCCAGCAACGCATTTGCGGCGACCACGGCCGCGACGGCTGAGGCTGCGGAACCTCCCATTCCCGAACCCAGCGGAATACCCTTTTCGATATCGATCTCGAAACCGAAATCGAGCTTGAGCTTCTGATGCAAGGCCTGGATGGCGCGCCCGGCGGTATTTTGCGAAGGGATAACCGGCAGCTCACCCGCGATGCCGCTGATTGACCGGATGCGCACCGTGGGCTCCTCGATGCGCCGCACGCGCACCCGGTCGCCGAGCGCTTCCACCGTGTGACCTAGGATGTCGAAACCGATGCCCACGTTGGCGACGGTGGCGGGGGCGAAGGCGGTGACGTCGGTGAGCATGGCTTGGTGTGTTCCGGCTTGTTGTGTTCCGAAAGGGCCCTAGAGATTCGCACCCAGGTAGGCGGACAGCCGCAGCAGATCGGAGAATACCCCACCGGCCGTGACCTCGGGACCCGCACCAGGACCCTGCACGATGAGCGGATTGTCGCAGTAGCGCCGCGTGGCGTAGCGCACCACGTTGTCGGTGAGCGCAATGTGCGCGAAGGCGTGGTCGCTATCCAGCCGCGTGAGGCCCACCGTGGCCTGCCCGTCGGCGCCGACGCGCCCGACGTAGCGCAGCACCTGCCCCGCCTTGCGCGCCGCCTGCACCAACTCGTTCATCTGGCCGTCGAACTCCGGCAGGCGGCGCAGGAATTCCTCCATGCCGGCATCCGCCAGCGCCGCCGGCACCAGGCTTTGCACTTTCACGTCCGACATCTGGAGCTTCAGGCCCATTTCACGGCCCAGGATGATGAGCTTGCGCGCCACGTCCAGGCCCGACAAGTCATCGCGCGGATCGGGCTCGGTGTAACCCCGGGCCTTGGCGTCGAGCACGATGGCGGAAAAGGGCTTGCTGCCGTCGAACACGTTGAACAGGTAGGCGAGCGTGCCAGAGAAAATGCCCTCGATACTAATGATGTCATCGCCCGTTTCACGCAGGTCGCGCAGCGTGTGGATGACGGGAAGTCCCGCGCCCACCGTGGCCTCGTACAGGTAATGTGTGTTGGAGCCGCGCCGCGCCTTCTTCAGCGATTCGTAATAGGCGAGTTCGCCGCTGTTGGCCTTCTTGTTCGGCGTGACGATGTGGATGCCGCGCCTGAGCCACTCGGCATAATGCGTGGCGACCTCGGCGCTGGCGGTGCAATCGACGATGACGGCATGGGGAATGTGGTCGGCCTGCACGAAGTTCGCGAATTGCGCCAGATCCACCGCGGTGCCGGCGGCGGCCAGGCGCTCGGTGAGTCCGCGCGGATCGACGCCCTGCTCGTCCAGCAGCATTTTGCGCGAGCTCGCCACCGCCCGCACGCGCAGATCCAGGTGGGTGTCGCGCCGCAGGCGCTCCAGCTGCGAGGCGATCTGCTCCAGCAGCACGCGCCCCACCGTGCCCGGGCCGATCAGCCCGATGGACAGCGTGTTGGGCGACAGATAAAAGCCTGCGTGCACGGCGCGCAACGCCTTGGCCGCGCCCTTGCCGTCGACCACCACCGAGATGTTGCGCTCCGAGGCGCCCTGGGCGATGGCGCGGACGTTGACGCCTGAATCGCCCAGCGCGTGAAACACCTTGGCCGCCACGCCATGCGCGCCCGCCATGCCATCGCCCACCACCGCGAGGATGGACAGACCACGATCCACGTCCACGCTTTGAATCTGCCCGTCGCGCAACTCGGATTCGAAGGCGCGGCGCACGGCTGCCTCGGCCGCCGCGGCCTGCGCCTCGGGGATGGCGAAGCAGATGGAGTGCTCGGAACTGCCCTGCGAGATCAGGATCACCGAGATGCCCGCATCGCGCAGCGCGCCGAACAGGCGCTGCGCGGTGCCGGGCACGCCGATCATGCCGGCGCCTTCCAGATTTACCAGCGCCACCGGATCGATGCTGGTGATGCCCTTCACCGTCAGTTCGGATTTGGGTTTGGCGCAGATCAGGGTGCCGGGCTTTTCCGGCGCGAAGGTGTTGCGGATGTAGATGGGAATGTCGCGGGCCACGGCCGGCGCCATGGTCTGCGGATGAATGACCTTGGCGCCAAAGTAGGCCAGTTCCATGGCCTCGTTGTAGGACAGCTGGTCGATGATCTGCGCGTTGGGCACGAGGCGCGGATCGGCCGACAGCACGCCGTCCACGTCGGTCCAGATGTGGATCTCCTGCGAGTCGAGCAGCGCGCCGAAAATGGAGCCCGAGAAATCGCTGCCGTTGCGACCCAGGGTGGTCTGCACGCCGCGCGGAGTCGCGGCGAGAAAGCCGGTAATGATGGCACGGCCGCGAAAATCCGCCGGCAGCACCTTGCGTATGTTCGCCTCGCTGGCCGGCCATTGCACCGAGGGTCCGAGCGGGCCCCATTCCACCACCACCACTTGCCGCGCGTCGATCCAGCGGATTTCGCCCTTGATCTTGCCGCGCTCCTGCAGGTAACGCGTGAACAGGCGGGTCGACCAGATCTCACCGAACCCCGAGATCACGTCGCGCACGGCATCCGGCGCCGAGCGAATCAGCCGCACGGTCTGCAGCATGCCGGCGATGTCACGGCAATCGCTCTGCAGCGAGTCCAGGTAGGTCGCGCAGGCGGGCCTGGACAGGAGCGCCGTGGCGATGTCGCGGTGCCGCTCCTCGATGGCCTTCAACGGTGTGAGAAAATCCCCGTCCACGGCGGCGGCGGCACCCAGCAGGTTCAGCAGCGCATCGGTGATGCCGCGGCAGGCCGACAGCACCACACCTTCGCGAACTCGTGGCGAGGACTCCACGATGTCGGCCACCCGCGCAAAGCACTGGGCATCCGCCACGCTCGAACCGCCGAACTTGTGAACGATCCACTTTTCCATACTGTAGCCGCTGCCGGCGGTGCCTCGCCGCCGGCCATATTCTCTTGGTTGTCGATGGGTATAGGCAGAAATTGCCTTGGCAATCGCACACTTTAATGGTTGGCGTGCCTCTTGAGCAAGCACAAACCCGCCACACTCGCTGCGGCTGCACGCCGCGTTCGCGAGGCGCAGGGACAGAGTATTCGTCGCTAGCGGGTGTGCTGGGTGCGCATGGGCCGCGTGCGCGGTGAACCCGCACGCAGCCGCGCCGGCTTGCGGCTCTGGTCGCGATCCCGGTTCGCCACCGGCTGGTAGGCCGGGATCAGATGATGCTTGCCGTTGCCGATCAGGTCGGCGCGGCCCATGCGCTTCAACGCCTCGCGCAGCAACGGCCAGTTGGCCGGATCATGGTAGCGCAGGAATGCCTTGTGCAGCCGGCGCGTCCGCTCTGCCTTCGGAACGACCACGCTCTCGCTGCGGCGGGTGATGCGCTTCAACGGATTGCGGCCGGAATGATACATCGCCGTGGCGGTGGCCATGGGCGAAGGCAGGAACGCCTGCACCTGGTCGGCGCGAAAGCCGTTCTTCTTCAACCATAGCGCCAGCTCCAGCATGTCCTCATCGCGCGTGCCCGGATGGGCGGCGATGAAGTACGGGATGAGATACTGTTCCTTGCCCGCCTCGCGCGAATAGCGGTCGAACAGCTCCTTGAAGCGGTAGTAGCTGCCCATGCCGGGCTTCATCATTTTCGACAACGGGCCTTCCGACAGCGCCTCCGGCGCGATCTTGAGATAGCCGCCGGTGTGGTGTGTGGCTAGTTCCTTGACGTATTCGGGCGATTCGGTGGCAAGATCGTAGCGCACGCCCGAGGCGATCAATATTTTTTTGATGCCCTTGAGAGAGCGTGCGCGGCGATATAGCCGGATCAGCGGCGCATGGTCGGTGTTCAAATTCGGGCAGATGCCGGGGTACACGCACGAGGGCCGGCGGCAGGCGGATTCGATGTCGCGGCTCTTGCAATGCAGGCGGTACATGTTCGCAGTGGGTCCGCCGAGATCGGAAATCACACCGGTGAAACCGGGCACGGTGTCGCGGATGGTCTCGATCTCTCGCGCCACCGACTCCTCCGAGCGGCTCTGGATGATGCGACCCTCGTGCTCGGTGATGGAGCAGAAGGTGCAGCCGCCGAAACAGCCGCGCTGGATGGCGACCGAAAAACGGATCATGTGATAAGCAGGAATGTGCGCATCACCGTAGCTCGGGTGCGGCCGGCGCGCATAGGGCAGTTCGTACACCGCATCCATGTCGGCGGTGGTCAAGGGGAGCGGCGGCGGATTGAGCCACACCTCTTGGTCGCCGTGACGCTGCACCAGCGCGCGCGCGTTGCCGGGGTTGGATTCCAGGTGCAGGATGCGCGAGGCATGCGCGTACAGCACTGGGTCGGCCGCCACCTGCTCGTACGCGGGCAGGCGGATGACGCTGTGCGCGCGCCGCGCATTGGGGACTTGGCGGTAGAAGCGGACGACCACGCCGGCAGGTTCCGGCGCGCCGGCATCCATCCGCTCGGCTTCATCCGCGTACGGGTTCGCCGGCGGTGCCACCGGTCCCGGCGTGTCGATGTCGGTGGAATCGATTTCCACCCAGTCGGGCGGCGTGGCCTTGCGCACCAATGCAGTGCCGCGCAGATCGTCGATGGATTCGATGCGCTCGCCGGAGTCCAGCCGCCGCGCGATGTCCAGAATCTGCCGTTCCGCGTTGCCGAACACCAGCAGGTCCGCCTTGGCATCGACAAGTGCCGAGCGGCGCACCTGACCGGACCAGTAGTCAAAGTGTGCGATGCGACGCAGGCTCGCCTCGATTCCGCCGATCACGATGGGTGTGTCCTTGAAGGCCTGGCGCAGGCGCTGCGAGTACACGATGACCGAGCGGTCCGGACGCTTGCCGCCCGCGCCATCCGGCGTGTAGGCGTCGTCGCTCCGTACACGCCGATCCGCGGTGTAGCGGTTGACCATGGAATCCATGTTGCCGGCGGTCACGCCGAAGAACAGCCGCGGCTGTCCCAGGCGCTCGAAGTCCGCGGTGTTCTGCCAGCCGGGCTGGGCGATGATGCCGACGCGAAACCCCGCCGCTTCCAGCACCCGGCCGATGATGGCCATGCCGAAACTGGGATGATCGACGTAGGCATCGCCGGTGACGAGGATGATATCGCACAGATCCCAGCCCAAGGCCTGCATGTCGGCCCGGTTCATGGGCAAAAACGGCGCGGCCGCCCGTGAGGGCGGTCGCGCGATCAAGGGATGGGACGGCGCCGGCTGCATGCGTCCAGCTTAGACCATCCGGGCCTCACTGTAGATCGATGGGCACATAAATCTGCGCTCCTTCCCGCTGAATGAGCAAGGCCACGCTCCCCTGCGCCTTACCGACCTCGCGTTTGAGGTCAGCCACGCTTGCGACCGGCGTGCCGTTGATGCCCAGGATGATGTCCCCGGGTTGCACGCCGGCGGCCAGCGCCGGACCGCTGACGTCCTCGACCACCAGCTTGCCTTTGGTCTCCAGCTGATCCTGCTCATTCGGATTCAAGGGTCGCAGCGCAAGTCCGAGGCGCCCGGAATCGCCGTTGCGCTCGTTACGAGCATTGCGGCTCGCCGGTTCCTCATCCAGCGCCACCGTGCGCACGTCGACCTGTTGCGCCTTGCGGTCGCGCCAGATGCCGATGTGGGCCGTGCTGCCCGGTGGGAGCGCGGCGATGATGACGGGCAGATCCGACGAGCGATTGATCATCTTGCCATTGACGCTGATGATGACATCGCCGGGTTTCAATCCCGCGCGCTCGCCGGGGCTCTTGGCCTCCACCGAACTGATCAGCGCGCCATGCGGTACGTCCAGTCCGAAGGTATGGGCCAGCTGCTGATTGACCGCCTGCACCGCCACGCCAATGCGGCTGCGGGTCACCTTGCCCTTGGCCAGGAGCTGATCCTTGACGTTGAGCACCAGGTCGATGGGTATGGCGAAGGACATGCCCATATACCCGCCGGTACGGCTGTAAATCTGCGAATTGATGCCGATGACTTCACCGTCCAGATTGAACAGCGGTCCGCCGGAATTACCCGGATTTATCGCCGCATCGGTCTGGATGAAGGGCACGTAGTTCTCGTCCGGCAGCGAGCGCGCCGTGGCGCTGACCACCCCGGCGGTGACGCTGTTCTCGAAGCCGAACGGCGAGCCAATGGCCACCACCCACTGTCCCGGGCGAAGCTTGCTCGGATCGCCGAAACGCACCGCCGGCAGATCCTTGGCGTCGATCTTGATCAACGCAACATCGCTCCGTTTGTCCACGCCGATCACCTTGGCGGTGAACTCGCGCCGATCGGTGAGCTTGACGGTGACGGTGGCGGCATCGGCCACCACATGCGCATTGGTCAGCACGTAGCCATCCTGCGAAATGATGAATCCCGAGCCGATGCCCTTGGCCGGCGCCTGGTGCCCGGGATTGGGCATGCCGAAGCGGCGGAAGAACTGCGACAGCGGGTCGCCCGCATCGTCCAGATCCGAGCTGTCCTGTCCCCGCTGCGCCTTCTCCACCACGCTGATGTTGACCACGGCTGCGCCGTTCTCTGCGACCAGCTGGGAGAAGTCGGGCAGGCCGACGTGAGCGCTGGCCGGCGGCACGACCGGCACGGCAGATGAGGTCGGCGCCACCAGGGCGGCGATTCGGGTCTGCGGTGACGACGCAGCCTCCTGCAGCTCTTCGGCCGCCCTGCCCTGATGCAGCACCAGCGCGATCATCACGGCGGCCACACCCGCCATGGTCCAGGTTCTTACGTTACCCATCGAACTCATACCTCCAGTTTCATCTGCTCAAGACCAGCAGCCAAGCGCCGTTCTGTCAACGTTACGACCGGCAAACGGGTGCCGAGGTTGCATTCGGCGGGCGCGGAGGGTGATTAAATTCCCTTAAAGTAGTCTCGGCGGGTGTCCAGAATGTGACTTCGCGACCGGACCGCAATGCGGCACCGGGGATACCCTTGCGCGCGTTATGGAAGAATCCGTCTCCCCCATCGTGCTCGTCGTCGGAGCTGATTCGAAACGCCTGCAGTGGATGTCGCATCACATCACCAGCCAATGGCCGGAGAGCGTGGTGTCCTCGATTCCGACCTCGCAGAGCCAGGCGCTTGCCACCTACATCGGCAATCCCCCACCGGATGCGATTTTCCTGCACGTGGATTTCAGCGCGGCCAGTGCGACAGCATTCGCGTTGGACGCCATGATGCAGGTGCTGCGCCTGCATCCCGCCCTGCACTTCGTGGTGCTGGCCAAGGATGGCGACGAAATGGCGGCGGTGCGCGCCATGAAGGCCGGCGCCCGCGACTACCTGCCGCTGGCCGCCATCAGCCGGGACAACCTGCTGGTCGCCATCGGCGAGGCCTGCGCGGAGCGCGAGGCGGCGGCGCGGGCGGCACGGGCGGCCGAGGAGGCGGCGCGGCCGGTGGCGCCGGAAATCTCCCCGCCCGGTTACGAAGTACTCAAGGAAATCGCCACCAGTAATTTTTCCTCGGTCTACCTGGCGCGTTCCCAGAAGCTGTCCCGCAACGTGGTGCTCAAGGTGATGAGCACCGGCAAGAGCGCGCGCGAAACGCAGGACGCGGAGCGCTTCCAGCGCGAGTACGAGATCATTTCCAGCATCTCGCATCCGGCCATCGTGCAGATCTACGACTTCGGCGCGCTGCCGCAGCACCTGTACCTGGCCATGGAATACTTCCCCTGCGGCGATCTGCGCGACCGTCTGCGCAACCCGCTGTCGGTGGAGGAGAGCCGCTACTACCTGCGCGCCATCGCCGAGGCGCTGCGCGTGATCCACGTGTTCGGCATCTATCACCGCGATTTGAAGCCTGCGAACGTCATGCTGCGCGAGGACGATTCGCCGGTGCTGATCGACTTCGGCCTGGCGCGCCGCTCGGACGACGACGGCAGCGCCACCGGGGTGGGCAAGGTGCTGGGTTCACCTTTTTACATGAGCCCCGAGCAGGCGCAGGCGCTGCCCGTGGATGCGCGCACCGACATCTACAGCCTGGGCGTGATGTTCTACGAAATGCTCACCGGTTCGCGTCCTTACCTGGGCCGCAGCGCCATGGCCATCATGGCGCAGCACACCAAGTCGCCGGTGCCGGTGCTGCCGCCCGAGCTCGCCGAGCAGCAGCCCATTCTCGACCGGCTCATGGCCAAGGACCCGCACGCCCGCTATTCCTGCACCGACGAGCTGCTGGCCGACCTCACCGATACCCGGGCGGTGGCCTGAAGGCCGCGCGGCCTGTGATACGAATCACAGGCGCGCAAGGCTGGAATATGTCCCCTCGCCCGCCTGTGACGAAGGTCCGACCGGTGCGGCGGCGCTCTGACACATTGCGCCGATGCTGATCTCCAGACAGCGCCACGAACGTGACAAGGCCGAGGCCATTGCCAAGGCATCACGCGTGAATGAGGAAATCCTGGGCGGCCTGCCGCAGGCCATATTCCTGCTGGATCGCGACCTGCGCATCCGCGCGCCGATTTCACGCCTGACCGAGGGTCTGTTCCGGCGTCGCGACTTGCTGAACACGCCCTTCGAGAAGCTCCTGGAGAACATCCTGCCGCCCAAGTCCCAGGCGCCGGCGCAGGAATTTCTGGCGCGGCTCCGATCCGCGGATGCGCCGGCCGATCTCAACGGCGTCAGTCCGCTGCAGGAAGTCGCCGTGCGTATCGCCGGCGGCGATGGCGCGGTGGAGAACAAGCATTTGAGTTTCACCTTCCGGCGCATCATCACGCTCACCGACGGCCAGAGCTGGGTGGTGACGGCGACGGACGTCAGCCAGAAGGTCGAAACCGCGCGCGAGCTGGAGGAGCTGCGGGCCTATTCCAAGGCCCAGGCGGCCTGTCTTGCAAGTCTCGTGCGGGTGGGCGCCGAACGCTTCGCCGGCTTTCTGCGCCGGAGCGATGCCGCGGTCAGCATGATCAACGCCGTGCTGAAAAAGCCGGCGCGTACCAGCCATGCCTTTCGGCTCAAGCTCGATGAGATCCTGCACGAGATCTCGCAGATCAAGCAGCAGGCGGGCGTGCTGGAATTGGAAACGGTGGAGCGGCTGGCGCAGGTTTTCCAGGACGCGGCGGCGGACCTCACTCGCAAGGAAAGCTTGTCGGGCTCGGATTTCCTGCCGCTGGCGGTGCGCCTGGACGAGCTGTTCGCGCAGCTGGCCCTGATGCGCAGCATGACCAGCGTCACGCCCGCGCACCGCGTGGCGCCGGCGCGGCCGGCCGCGCC
>JAFEGC010000095.1 GCA_018240265.1 Pseudomonadota bacterium
GCCGGCGCTGGCGCAGCGGCGCGACCTGCAGCTCGCCGCCATCGGCCCCGCCACGGCGCGCGCGCTCAACCAGGCGGGCTATCGCATCAGCCTGGTGCCGGCGCAAGGGTTCGACTCCGAGAGCTTGCTGGCCTTGCCACGCCTGCAAAACCTGGCCGGCATGCGGGTGCTGCTGGTCAAAGGTGAAGGCGGGCGCGATCTGTTGGAACGTGCGTTGCGTGCGCGCGGCGCCGAGGTGCGAAGCCTGGCCGTGTACCAGCGCTGCCCGGCCATGCCGGCGCCGCAACGCCTTAAGGAAATCGAAGCGACCTTTGCCGCCGGGCAGATCCAGCTCATCACCGCCGCGAGCCTTGCAAGTGCGCAGCACCTGCTTGGCCTGGCGCCGCCCGAGCTGCGCCGGCGCTTCGAACAGGCGGCCTGGATTGCGCCCGGCGCGCGCGTCCGCGCCGGTCTTGCCGCCGCCGGCGTGCAAGGCCCGCTGATCGAGGCGGCTTCGGCCGAGGATCAGGACGTGCTGGCCGCGGCGCTGCGCTGGCGTTCCAACGCATCCGGCGCGTAGTCGAAGGAATCGAAATGGATCTGCTGCGCGCCGCGCGCGGCGAACTCGCGCCGCACGGCCGCGATCATGGCCGGCGGACCGGCGGCATACACATCGTAACGGTCCAGATCCGCGATCCGCCGCAGCACAGCCTGGTGCACCAGGCCGTGTTCGCCGCCGAACGACTCCGCCGCCTCGGACAGCACCGGCACGTACTCCTGCAACGCACCCTGCCGCACGTAACCACGCAGGCGCGCATCGGCATACAGGTCGCGCGCTGCCCGGCAGCCCCAGAACAGCCGCATAGGGCGCTTCAAGTTCCGCTCGATCACGTGACGCATGATCGAGTCCAGCGGCGCAAGACCCGTGCCGCCGCCGACCAGCAGCATGGGTGCCGCGGATTCGTGGTAGCGGAACTGGCCCAGCGGACCCTCGATGGTCAGGAGCGCGGAGCGCAGCGCGCGCTCGAGCGATACGTCGGCCGCCTCGCTGGACATCGCGCCGGACGCCGCGGCAGGCATCGTGCCGCGCATCACGCCAGCGGACACCGCCGCGAACAGCGCCTCGGTGAACTCGCCGCCCACGGCGCGCCGGATCTGCAATTCCAGGAGTGGCGCGCTGCCGGGCGCCGAGGCGATGGAAAAGCTGCGGCGCCGTCCGCCGGGCAGCAGCACATCCAGATACTGCCCCGCCTGGAAGGAAAAACTCTCGGCGATCGGCAGGCGCAGGGTCACGCGCAATACATCGTGCGCCAGCGGCTCGCAGTGCTCGATGCGCGCCGGCAGGCGCTTGATGGCGATGTCATCGGCACTCACCGGCAGCGAGATTTCCACGGTTATATCGCTCCGCGCGCGCACCTGGCACAGCAGCACCTGTCCATGCGCGCGCTGCTGCTCGGTGAGGCCCAGCGGGATGCCGTTCGGATAAAAGTACTCGCCCTCGAGCAGCAGCGCGGCGCAGCTGCCGCAGTTGCCGCCCCGGCAGCTGTGTGGGACGTTCAAGCCGGCCGCGAACGCGGCCTCCAGCAACGAGCGTCCAGGAAGGACCTCGAGCTCGCGATCCAGGTTGGCGATGCGCAGCTTCACCCAGAGCGGCTTACACCGCGAGCCCGCAGCGCGTGGGCCGGGCCGCGCGCCGTCGGGCGGGCGCGCCTCGCTCAGGCCGGCTGGCTCTTGCGGCTTCCCAGCCACTCGCCGATGGGTTTCCATTGCTTCCAGTCGGGCCAGGCCAGATATTCGGGCAGCTCCAGCACCCCCATGCCGCGCGCATAGGCGCGCACGTAGTTCTGTGCCTCGCGCAGCGTACCCAGGTAGGGCACTTTCAGCTTCTTCAGGTACTGGTCCAGCTCTTCGAAAATCAGCGTGTACTCGCGCACGCGGTTCGCGACCACCGCCAGACGCGCCTGCTTGCGGGACACCTTGCCGATCTCCTGCAACTCGGCCATGAAATGGCCGCAGGCCTTGATGTCGATGCTCGAGGGCAGCACCGGCACCAGGATGGTCTCGGCGCGGCGCACCAGTTCATTGAGCTCGGTACCATGCACGCGTGCGGGCGCGTCGATGATCAGCACCTCGGTGTTGCGCGGCACGCTGCGCAGGCCCTCATCGAACGCCGCCACGCCCTGGATGGCGGGTAGATCGGCCGGGCGCTGCGCCAGCCAGTCGAGGCTGGTCCGCTGCGGATCGTAGTCGGCGATGCACACCGACTGGCCATCGTGCGCGAAATACACGGCGAGGTTGGTGGCCAGCGTGCTCTTGCCGCACCCTCCCTTGGCGTTCAAGACCATCACGTGACGCATGCAAACATCCCCCGGTTCTGGTTTGGTGTAAGGTAACGACTGATGGCCGGCTTCCGCAACCCCTCAGGTGATGAGATCGACGCCTTTTTGCGAAGGATTCGCACCATCGCGGTGGTGGGCCTGTCGGCGAACTCCTCCCGCCCAAGTTATGGCGTAGCGCGCGCCCTGCAATCCTTCGGCTACACCGTAGTGCCGGTGAACCCCGGCATCGAGTCGGTACTGGGACAGCGCTGCTGGCCTTCGCTGGCGGCGGCGGTCGAGGGCGCGGGCGCGCCCATCGACCTGGTGGACGTTTTTCGCCTGCCGCAACACGTGCCCGCGATCGTGAACGAGTGCATCCGGCTGGGGCTCCCCGCGCTGTGGCTGCAGGACGGCGTGATCGACGAGGCATCGGCGCTGCGCGCGCAGGCGGCGGGCCTGTTCACCGTCATGGACCGCTGTGTGTACCGTGATCGTGCCATGCTCGCAGGCGCAAGGCCCTTGGGCTATGCTTGAGGCGATGCGGATCGAGTTTCAGAAGATGCATGGCCTGGGGAACGATTTCATCGTGTTCGACGCCCCGCCGGCTCCCGCCGCCGGCGATCTGACTCCCGCCCGATTCACCGCGCTCGCCGACCGCCACACCGGCATCGGCTTCGACCAGGCGCTGATGCTGGAACCGCCGCGCGCGCAAGGCTCACGCGCGTACTACCGCATATTCAACGCCGACGGGAGCGAAGTGGAACAATGCGGCAACGGCGTGCGCTGCGTGGCCGCGCTCCTGTACGCGCGTGACCCGTCCGCGGGGCGTGAATTCCTGCTCGACAGTCCCGGCGGACGGATCGGTGCCCGCGTGCGCGAGGACGGCCTGGTGTCGGTGGACATGGGTGTACCGAATTTCGTGCCCGATTCCCTGCCCTTCACCGCCTCCGGCGAAAGCCATGTGTACGCGCTGAACGTGAACGGCCGGGAGATCGACATCGGCGCGGTGTCCATGGGCAACCCGCACGCGGTGTTGCAGGTGCCGGACATCGATGCCGCGCCGGTGGAACGGTTGGGCCCGGCCATCGAACATCATGCGCGCTTTCCCAAGCGCACCAACGTGGGATTCATGCAGATCGTGGACCGCGGCCATATCCGCCTGCGCGTGTACGAGCGCGGCGCCGGCGAGACACGCGCCTGCGGTACCGGCGCCTGCGCGGCGGTGGCGGTGGGCCGCCGTCACGGCCTGCTGGACGAGAAGGTGGAAGTGTCGCTCAAGGGCGGCAAGGTCATGGTGTCCTGGGCAGGCGGAGCGGCGCATCTGTGGCTGACCGGCCCCGTTGCCCGGGTGTTTTCCGGCACCATCGAAATATGAGATCCAACATGGAGCATCGACGATGAACACCAGCCAAGCGCGAGGACTTGCCCCCTTGGCGCTCGACGACGGCAGCGTTGCCGAGTACCTGCAGCGTTCGCCGGAATTCTTCGAGCGCAACAGCCAATTGCTCGACAAGCTGCGCCTGCCGCACCGGCGGGCCGGCGGTTCCACCGTGAGCCTGGTGGAACGGCAGGTGGAGGTGCTACGCGAACGCAATGTCCAGCTCGAGCACAAGCTGAAGGAGCTGATCGAGGTGGCGCGTAGCAACGATGCGCTGGCCGAACGCATTCACCGCCTCAGCCAACGCCTGATCCGCGCGCATGGAACGGGCGCCACGGTACAGGCCATCGAGGCGTCGCTCCGTGAGGATTTCGAGGCCGGGGAGGCGGTGCTGGTGGCCTTCATCCAGCCCACGCCGGAGCTCGCGCACGAGGCCGGCCGGTTTCTGCGACTGGCCAGACGCGACGATGCGGACATGAAAATGTTCGATTCGCTGTTCCAGTCCGGCAAGCCGCGCTGCGGCCTGATCCGCGACACCCAGCGTGACTACCTGTTCGGCAAGGACACGGTGGAAATCGGCTCCGCGGCGCTCGCGCCGCTGGGAACCAAGGGTTCGCTGGGCCTGCTTGCCATCGGCGCCAGCGATGCGCAGCGCTTCACCCCGGGCATGAGCACCGAGTTCCTGACGCGCATCGGGGAAATCGTCAGCGTGGCGCTGCTGCGCTGAAGGCCCACACCCAAACGCCGGGGCGCAGGTGTCGAACGATGGGGACAACGCGACCGCCTTGGCGCAAGCCGTGGACGGGTTTGTGGCGCACCTGGGCCAGGAACGCCGTCTGAGTTCGCACACCTCGCAGGCCTACCGCCGCGATCTGGATACCTTCCTCGCCTTCTGCAAGCGCCGCGGCTTGCATGACTGGGACGGCATCGATCACGGCCACATTCGTGAATACGCCGCGGCCGAGCATCGTGGCGGCCTCGGCGCGCGCACCATCCAGCGGCGCCTGTCGGCACTGCGCACCCTGTTCGAATACCTGCGGCGCGAGAAGCTCGCCACCCGCAATCCCGCGCAGGGCGTGAGCGCGCCCAAAGCGCCCAAACGCCTGCCGGTGGCCCTCGATGCCGACCAGATGGCGCGGCTCCTGGAATTCCGCGCCAGCGATGCGTTGAGCGCGCGCGACAAGGCGCTGATGGAGCTGTTCTATTCCTCCGGGCTGCGGCTGGCGGAGCTGGTGGGCCTGGACCTCACTGACCTCGACCTCGCCGATGCCACGGTGCGCATCACCGGCAAGGGCGGCAAGACACGCATCGTGCCCGTGGGCCGCGCGGCCATCGCCGCCCTCAAGGCGTGGCTCCAGGAACGCGCCACCATCGCGCGTCCCGGCCAGGCGGCGCTGTTCTTGGCGCGCGGCGGCGGGCGCATCGGCACGCGCGCCGTGCAACTACGCGTCGCCGCCTGGGCTCGGCGCCGGGGGATCGAAACGCACCTGCACCCGCACATGTTCCGGCACTCCTTCGCCTCGCACCTGCTGGAATCCAGCCAGAACCTGCGTGGGGTGCAGGAGCTGCTGGGCCATTCCAACATCGGCACGACGCAAATCTACACACATCTGGACTTTCAACATCTGGCCAAGGTATATGATGCGGCGCATCCTCGCGCCAAGCGCCAGACTTGAAACTCCCGATACCCGGCCCCACCTGACCCGATTCATGAGCCATTCCCCCGACCGTCCCCGCGGCGAGCGTTCCCCTGCCGCCCATCTCCGCCCGCGTGTTCACGGCGACCGTCTTCACGGCGGACACGCTGATGGCGACCGTGCGCACGGCGGCAATATTCACGGCACCACCATTCTCGCGGTGCGCCGGCACGGCAAGGTCGCCATCGGCGGCGACGGCCAGGTGACGCTGGGCAACAGCGTCATGAAAGCCAACGCCCGCAAGGTGCGCCGCCTGTTCGAGAACAAGGTGCTGGCGGGCTTCGCCGGCAGCACCGCCGATGCCTTCACCCTGTTCGAGCGTTTCGAGGGCAAACTGGAGAAATTCGGCAACCTGACCCGCGCCGCCATCGAGCTGGCCAAAGACTGGCGCACGGACCGGAGCCTGCGGCGCCTGGAGGCGCTGCTCCTGGTAGCCGATGCCGGCAACACCTACGTCATCTCCGGCAATGGCGATGTCATCGAGCCCGAGCACGAGGTCATCGCCATCGGCTCCGGCGGCGGCTTCGCGCAGGCGGCCGCGCTGGCCATGATCCAGACCACCGAGATGGCCGCCCGTGAGATCGCCGAACGCGCACTGAACATTGCCGCCGACATCTGTATCTACACCAATCGCCATCTCACCATCGAGGAGCTGTAGCGTCCGCCCGCGGCGCCCAGCCTCTAGCATTCCATGTCGCAAATGACTCCGCGTGAAATCGTCGAGGAACTCGACAAGCACATCGTCGGGCAGAAGGCCGCCAAGCGCGCCGTGGCCATCGCCCTGCGCAACCGCTGGCGGCGCCAGCAGGTGGCCGAGAGTCTGCGCGGCGAGATCACACCCAAGAACATTTTGATGATCGGCCCCACCGGCGTGGGCAAGACCGAGATCGCACGGCGCCTGGCGCGCCTGGCCAAGGCGCCGTTCATCAAGGTCGAGGCCACCAAGTTCACCGAAGTGGGCTACGTCGGGCGCGAGGTGGACTCCATCGTGCGCGACCTGGTGGAGATCTCGGTGAAAATGACCCGCGAACTGGCAATGGAGAAGGTGCGGCACCGTGCCGCCGACGCGGCGGAGGAGCGCGCGCTGGATGCGCTACTGCCGCGGCCGCGCTCGGATACGGCCGAGGCGCCGGCGCGCGACGGCGACACGCGCCAGCGCCTGCGCAAGATGCTGCGCGAAGGCCAGCTCGATGAGCGCGACATCGAGATCGAGGTGCGAGCCGTACCGGTGGGCGTGGAGATCATGGCTCCGCCGGGCATGGAGGAGATGACGCAGCAGCTGCAGAGCATGTTCCAGAACCTGGGCGCTGGCCGTTCGCGCACCCGCAAACTCAAGGTGCGCGAGGCCATGAAGCTGCTGGTGGACGAGGAAGCGGCCAAGATGGTCAACGAGGAGGAACTCAAGCTCCGTGCGGTGGAGAACGCCGAGCAGAACGGCATCGTGTTCATCGACGAGATCGACAAGATCGCGCGCCGCCAGGAGACCCTGGGCGCGGATGTTTCGCGCGAAGGCGTGCAGCGCGACCTGCTGCCGCTGGTGGAAGGTTGCACAGTCAACACCAAGTTCGGCACGGTCAAGACCGACCACATGCTGTTCATCGCCTCTGGCGCCTTCCACATGTCCAAGCCCTCCGATCTCATCCCCGAGCTGCAGGGCCGTCTGCCCATTCGCGTGGAGCTGGAGCCGCTGGTGGTGCAGGACTTCGTGCGCATCCTCACCGAGCCCGATGCCTCGCTGTGCAAACAGTACGCGGCGCTCCTGGCCACCGAGGGCGTCAGCGTGGAATTCTCCGCCGAGGGCGTGCAGCGCCTGGCCGAGGCGGCGTTCGAAGTCAACGAGCGCACCGAGAACATCGGCGCCCGGCGCCTGCACACGGTGATGGAGCGGCTGCTGGAGAACATCTCCTTCGACGCAGCCGACAAGAGCGGCACGCAACTACGCATCGACCGCGCCTACGTGGACGCGAGCCTGGGCGAGCTGGTGCGCAACCAGGATCTGTCGCGCTACATTCTATGAAATCCGGGCCCGTCAACCCTCAGCCCACCGCCCTCACCCTGCGCACACGCTCCAAGCTCCTGCGCGTGGAGTTCGACGACGGCGCGGCCTTCGAGCTGCCGTTCGAGTACCTGCGGGTGTTTTCCCCGTCGGCGGAAGTGCTGGGCCACGGCGGCGGCGAAGGCATCCTGCAGCTGGGCAAACAGGCAGTGATGGTCAAATCGGTGGAACCCACCGGCAACTATGCGGTGCGCCTGGTGTTCGACGACGGCCACGACTCAGGCCTGTACACGTGGCGCTACTTGTACGAACTGGGACGCAACCGCGAAGCCAGGTGGGCGCGATATGTCGAACGCTGCGCGGCGGCCGGCCAGCCGCGGTGAGGCGACCGCGGCCGCGCGTCACCGCCCCGATGAAGGCGGGACCGCGCGCGAAGTGTACGCCGGAGCCGCGAACGCGCTAATCTTGCGGCCATGAACCGCACCACGGATTTTGGCTTCCAGACCGTCGACTGGGGCGACAAGGCGGGCAAGGTGCGCGCCGTGTTCGAATCCGTCGCGGGCAAGTACGATCTCATGAACGACCTGATGTCGTTCGGCGCCCACCGCCTATGGAAGCGCTTCACCCTCTCGCTCACGGGTCTGCGCCCCGGCCAGAGCGCGCTGGACGTGGCCGGCGGCACTGGCGATCTGGCCATCGGCATGGCGCGCCAGGTGGGCAAGTCGGGCACGGTGGTGCTGTCGGACATCAACGCCGCCATGCTGGCACGTGGCCGGGACCGCGGCATCGATGCGGGCTGGGCCGGCGTGATCCGCTGCTCGTTGGCCAATGCCGAGTGCCTGCCCTTCGCCTCGAACAGCTTCGACTGCGTGACCATCGGCTTCGGCCTGCGCAATGTCACCGACAAGCCGGCGGCGCTACGTTCCATGCTGCGAGTGTTGAAGCCCGGCGGCCAATTGCTGGTGCTGGAATTCTCCAAGCCGGTGGCGCCGGGCCTCGCGCCGCTGTACGACCAGTACTCCTTCAAGATTTTGCCGCTACTGGGCCGGTTCGTGGCGCAGGATGCGGCCAGCTACCAGTACCTGGCGGAATCTATCCGCATGCACCCCGACCAGGAAACCCTGCTCGGCATGATGCGCGAGGCGGGCTTTGGTCAGGCGCGCTATCACAATCTCGCCGGCGGCATCGTCGCGGTACACCGCGGCCACAAGGTCTGACGTGGGCGCAACGCCGGCCTGGCTCGCCGCCGTCGAGGCCATGATGAATCGCGAGCTGGCGCAAAGCCCGCGCGCCGCGACGCTGGCGCACAGCCTCGAAGGCCGCTCGCTGCGCGTGAGTGCGGGCGAGATCCTGGCGGTGCGCGCGGCCATCGCTGGCGGCCGGCTGATGCTCGCCGCGGATGATACGCGCGTTGAAGCGTCGGGCGCCGTTGCGCCGGGCGTCGCTACGCAGGCCGACGGCGCATCGAGCAACGCGCCGCCCGCCGTTGCGCCGGGCGTCGACGCGCACATCGAGGGCTCGCCCTTCGCCCTGCTGGCGCTGTTCAACGAGTCCGCGGCCCATCCCGGCGGCGCGGCCTCGGTGCAGATTCGCGGCGATGCCGAGGTGGCAAACCGCTTTCGCGCCCTGTTCAAACTGCTAAGACCCGATGTCGAAGGACAGGCGGCGCGCCTGATCGGCGAGCTGCCGGCGCAGGCGCTGGCGCGC
>JAFEGC010000096.1 GCA_018240265.1 Pseudomonadota bacterium
CGGGTTCGGTTGCCGACGGCGCCTGTGCCTGCGCCAGACCCGCCAAGGCTTGGCCCAAGGCGATGGTCGCCAGGCCCCTAAACTTTTTTCGCATGCAATCCCGTCAGTTCAGATGTCTGGAAATATCGTTATAAAAGGCCAGACTCATCAGCACGACGAGCAAGGCGATCCCGATCTGCTGGCCCATCAGCTGGGCTCGTTCGGACAGCGGTGTTCCCTTCACCGCCTCCACCAGTTGATACACCACCTGCCCGCCATCGAGCAGCGGTACCGGCAGCAGGTTCAGCACTCCCAGGCTCACGCTGATGACGGCGAGAAAACCGAGAAAGGCAGTCGGGCCGAGCTGCGCGCTCACACCGGCGAACTCGGCGATGCTCAAGGGACCGGTGATGTTCTTGGCCGACACCTGGCCGCCGATGATGCGCCCGAGCATCTGCACGGTGAACGCCGACATCTCCCAGGTCTTGCACACGCCCTGGAGCAGCGCCTGCAAGGGTCCCGCGCGATGCTGCTGCACCAGCCCCGGAGGCATCTCGCGCGCGCCCTCGCGGAGCGCAATGCCCAAACGCCCGATGCGCTCGCCGTGATCGGTGACCTGCGGCACGTCGGCACCCAATTGCAGGCGCTGCCCAGCGCGCTGCACATCCAGCGCCACGTGCATGCCGCCGGCCGCAGCGATGAGATTGCGGAACTCCGAGGCGTTGGCCACGCTCTGGCCATCCACGGCGATGACACGGTCGGCGGGCTTGAGGCCGGCGCGCGCCCCGGCACTGTCAGGCGGCACCTCCTGTACCAGCACCTGCGCGTTCCAGCTGGACAGGTCGAACCCCAGGCCCGGCAGGAGCTTGCCCGGCTCGGTCAGGGCACGCGCATCTTCGAAGGGATGCAGCCGCAGCGTACGCTGCTCGGCGCCGCGGCGGATGCGCAGCAACAAGTTGCGCTCGCTCACCACGTGCTTGAACAGCGCGATCTGCAGACTTTCGATGTCGTCCACCGTGGTGTCGCCCACCGCCAGAAACTCATCTCCCCGCTGCAAACCGGCCAGCGCGGCCGGGCTGTCGAGGCGCACCTGCCCCACCACGGGTTTGACGATCTGCGTACCGATCATGGCAAGTGCCGCGTACAAGACCGAGGCGAACAGCAGGTTCATGACGGGGCCGGCCAGCAGCACCGCGATGCGCTGCGCGATGGGCCGGCGCGTGAAGGAGCGAGGCAGTTCCGCCGGGGCCACCTCGCCCTCGCGCTCGTCCAGGAGTTTGACGTAACCGCCCAGGGGAATGGCCGAGATGCAGTACTCGGTGCGGTCCCGGTCACCTCCCACGCGCGTGAGCAGCGGCTTGCCGAAACCTATGGAGAAGCGCAGCACCTTGAAGCCCAGGCGTTTGGCGACCCAGTAATGACCGAATTCGTGCACCGCCACGAGCACGCCGATGGCCAGCAGGAACGACGCAACCAGTATCAACATGTTCATGAAAAGGCTCCGCGTGCCGGCTCGATGATGGCCCGGGCCAGGTGCCGGGCCTGGACATCGGCGTCCAGGACATCCCCCAGCGTCTGCGCCGGGCGCGACACGAGCTGCTGCAACACCCTGTCAATGACCGCCGCGATGCCGGTAAAGTTCAAGCGGCGGTCGAGAAACGCCTGGACCGCGACTTCGTTCGCCGCGTTCAACAGGGCGGGCGCCGTGCCCCCTGCCCGCGCCGCCGCCCGCGCCAGCGTCAGGCTCGGAAAGCGTTCGAGGTCGGGCGGCTCGAAATCCAGTCGGCGGATCGCCTCCAGGCGCAGGGATTGTACACCGGAACCGATTCGCTCCGGCCATGCCAGGGCCTGCGCGATGGGCGTGCGCATGTCCGGGGCGCCCATCTGCGCGAGAATGGAGCCGTCGGCATACTCCACCAGCGAGTGCACCACGCTCTGCGGATGCACCAGCACTTCCACGCGCGACTCGGGCACGCCGAATAGCCAACTGGCCTCGATGATCTCCAGACCCTTGTTCATGAGCGTGGCCGAGTCCACGGATATCTTCGGACCCATGCTCCATTTCGGATGCGCCACCGCCTGCGCCGGCGTCACCGATTCCAGCTCCGCCGCCGGCATCAGCCGGAACGGCCCGCCCGAGGCGGTCAGGATCAGGCGTGTGAGACCCGCTGGCTCGCTACCGGGCCGGAAGGAAGCGGGCATGCACTGGAACATGGCGTTATGTTCACTGTCGATGGGAATGAGCTGCGCGCCGCGCTCACGCACCTCGCGCATGAGCAGCGGGCCGGTCATCACCAGAGCTTCCTTGTTGGCGAGCAGCACGCGCTTGCCGGCCCGCACCGCCGCGAGCGTGGAGGCGAGACCCGCCGCGCCGACGATGGCCGCCATCACAATGTCCACGTCCGCGTGCGCCGCGGCCGCGGCCAGCGCGTCACTCCCGCCGTGTACGGGAATGGAAAGCTGCCGCGCCGCCAGCGCGGCACGCGCCTGCTCGGCCGCGCCCTCGTCCAGCAGCACCAGGAGCTGGGGCCGATGGAGCGAGGCCTGCTCCACCAGCTTCTGCCAGCTGCGATGCGCACTCAGCGCCACCACCCGAAAGCGCTCCGGATGGCGCGCCACCACATCCAGCGTGTTGCGGCCGATGCTGCCGGTGGAGCCCAGCACGGCAATGCCCATGGGCCCCGCCGATTGAACGGAAACGTTGCCACCCGATGCGACTCGCGCCTCCATGATCAGCGCAGCCCCTCGTAGGCGTACAACGCCAGCGCGAACAGCGGTGCCGCCGCGGTGACGCTGTCGATGCGGTCCAGCACGCCACCATGGCCCGGCAGCAATCCGCCGCTGTCCTTCAGACCCGCACCGCGTTTGAACAGGCTCTCGGTGAGATCGCCGACGATGGATACCGCCGTCAGCGCGATGCCGAAACACACCGCCGGCCACACCGGTACTTCGAACGCGACGGCGCCGGCCGCTCCCACCAGCATGCCCAGCAACACGCCGCCGATCGCTCCCTCCCAGGTCTTACCCGGGCTGATGCGCGGCGCCAGTTTCAGGCGCCCGAAGGCGCGACCGGCAAAATAGGCGCCAATGTCGGCGGAGAAAATCCAGGCCAGCAACCACAGCACCACCCACGGACCGCGCAGTACGCCCGCACCCGTGTGCACATCGGCAATCGCCATGAAACACGGCACCAGCGCCGGCACGCCGCAGGCCAGTACCAACGCCGGTCGGCGAAACCCCGGCGCGAGACTGAGCCAGAGAAAGGCCACCATCCACCAGGCGCAGGCCAGCGCGTACAGACCCAGGCGCAAGCGCACGGCGGCGTGCGCGGCGATGGCATGCGCTCCGGCGTCCTGCCAGGTATCCGGTGCGGCATGCGCCACGACACCCGCCCCATGCGCCGCGCCCGCGTCACCGCCCAAATGCCAGCTCAGCCACAACAGCAGGCCCATGCCCGCCGCATAGGTCGCACGCCCGGCGCCGGCACGCACATCGCCGAACGCCGCCCACTCCCACGCGCCCAGCACGATCACCAGGCCCCACACCAGTACGGCTAGGCCCGCCGGCAGCGCGAACAGCACGGTCAGCAGTCCGGCGGCGAGTATCAGTGCCGTGATGATGCGTTGTTTAAGCATCGCCGCCGGCTTGGACCTGGGCGCTGGTCTTGCCGAAACGGCGCTCGCGCGCCGCGAACTGGTCGAACGCCGATTGCAGATGTTCGACCTCGAACGCCGGCCACAGCACGTCGCAGAAAAACAGCTCGCTGTAGGCGAGATTCCACAGCAGGAAATTGCTGATGCGCTGCTCCCCACCGGTGCGGATCATGAGGTCGGGATCGGGCACACCAGCCAGCGCGAGCTGCTCGCCCAGGCGCGACTCGTCGATGTCGGCGGGATCCAGCCGACCGGCCGCCGTCTCCTGCGCCAGCCGGCGTGCGGCGCGCACGATGTCCCAGCGTCCACCGTAGGAAACCGCCACCAACAGCGTGAGCCCATCGTTCCCGGCGGTGAGCGCTTCGGCCGCCGCCATGCGCTGATCGAGCTGCGCGGCTAGGGTTTCGCGGGCGCCGATGAAACGCAGCCGCACGCGATTCTCGTGCAGATCCGCCACCTCGCGCTCCAGCGCATCCAGGAACAGACCCATGATCAGGCCCACCTCCTCGCGCGGCCGCTGCCAGTTTTCGCTGCTGAACGCGAACAACGTGAGATAGCCGACGCCGCGCCGGCTGCATTCCTGCACCACGTTGCGCACCACCTTCATGGCGGCGCGGTGCCCTGCGGGACGCGGCAGACCGCGGGCGCGCGCCCAGCGGCCGTTGCCGTCCATGATGATCGCGACATGTCGCGGAATTCGGGCGGCGAACTGGCTCATGGCGCGTGGCTCTGTGCGGGCACTGCGGTGTCGTGCCTAGACGTGCATGATCTCTTTTTCTTTCTCGGCCATGGCCTGATCAATATCGGCCACGTGCTTGTCGGTGAGCTTCTGCACGTCTTCCTGCGCGCGTCGATCATCGTCCTGCGCGATGAGCTTCTCCTTGAGCATCTCCTTCAGCTCGTTCATGACCTCGCGGCGCACGCTGCGCACCGCCACGCGGGCGTTCTCGGCCTCGGCGCGCACCACCTTGGTGATGTCGCGGCGGCGCTCCTCGGTCATGGCGGGCAGGTTGATACGGATGATCTGCCCGGCCGTGCTCGGGTTCAACCCCAAGTCGGATTTCAGGATGGCCTTCTCGATGGGCTGCACCATGGATTTTTCCCAGGGCGTGATGCTGAGCGTGCGCGCATCCTCGGTGGCGATGTTCGCAACCTGATTGAGCGGCGTCTCGGTGCCGTAGTAATCAACCTTGATGTGCTCGATGAGACTGGTGTGGGCGCGGCCGGTGCGCAGCTTCTTCAGCTGGTCCCTGAACGCCGTGACGCACTTCTGCATGCGCAGAGTCGCGTCTTTCTTGAGATCATCCAGCATGAAGCGTCCTCCCGAAGACTTAGGGTTGCACCGACACCACGGTACCGACGTCCTCACCCTGGACGATGCGGATCAGGTCGCCGCCATTGAACATGTTGAACACCTGCAGCGGCAAGTTGTTCTCCTGGCACATGACGATGGCGGTGGCGTCCATCACGTTGAGCCGGTCGGCCAGCACCTTGTCGAAGGTCAGGCGTGAATAGCGCTTGGCGTCCTTGTGCTGCACCGGGTCGGCGTCATAGATGCCGTTCACCTTGGTGGCCTTGAGCAGCACGTCGGCGTTGATCTCGATGGCACGGAGCGACGCAGCGGTGTCGGTGGTGAAGAACGGGTTGCCGGTGCCGGCGCCGAAAATGACCAGCCGGCCTTTTTCCAGGTGGCGCACGGCGCGGCGGCGGATGTAATCCTCGCACACCTCGTTGATGCGCAGCGCCGACATCACGCGCGCGTGCGCGCCCATGCTCTCCACCGCGTCCTGCAGCGCGAGCGCATTGATGACTGTGGCCAGCATGCCCATGTGATCGCCGGTGACGCGATCCATGCCGGCGCGGGCGAGGCCTGCGCCGCGGAAGATGTTGCCCCCGCCCAGCACCACCGCCACCTCCACGCCCATCTTCATGACCTCGAGGATTTCCACAGCGATGCGTTTCAAGATCACCGGGTCGATGCCATAGTTCTCGCTTCCCAGCAGTGCTTCGCCGGAGAGCTTGACCAGGATGCGCCGGTACGCCGGCGCGCGCGTAGTTTCAGTCATGCCGCTCGATTCCATCATCTGGCCTTCCCCAAGCTTGCCGGATTATAAAGAACCCCGCTCGGGGCGGGGTTCTACGCAAGTCAGTTCGGTCGCTTGCCTTGGTCGCCGCCGTCGTTGCTTTGCGGCCCCTTGACCTGGGCCATGACCTCGCCGACGAAGTCGTCCTGCTTCTTCTCGATGCCGGCGCCGACCTCGAAACGCACGAAGCTGACGACCTTCGCCTTGGACTTCTTCAGCAGCGACTCGACGCTGGTGTCCGGATCCTTGACGAAGGGCTGGCCCAGCAGGGTGATCTCGGCCAGGTGCTTGCGCAGCCGACCCTCGATCATCTTGGCGATGATCTCCGGTGGCTTTTTCTCGCCCTTGGCCTGCTCGGTGAGGATCTCGCGCTCCTTGTTCAGCACCTCGGCCGGCACCGCAGCCGCATCCACATAGACCGGATTGACTGCCGCCACGTGCATGGCCAGATCCCGCGCCAGGTTTTCGTCCCCGCCCTCCAGCGCCACCAACGCACCGATGCGCGTGCCGTGCAAATAGGTGCCCAGCGGACCCTTGGAGGCCAGGCGCTGGAAACGGCGTACGCTGATGTTCTCACCGATCTTGGCGATGAGCACGCGGCGCTGCTCCTCCAGGGTACCCGCGCCGGTGCCCGCGCCGTCCTTCAGCGCCAGCAGCGCATCCACTGTGGTGTTGTTCGAGGCGAGCGCCGCCTTGGCGACATCGCGCGCGAAGGCCTGGAAGTCATCGCCCCGCGCGACGAAATCGGTTTCGCAGTTCACCTCCACCAGCACCGCCTCGTTGCCGGTGCGCTCGATGGCCAGCGTGCCCTCGGCGGCGATGCGCGCGGCCTTCTTGTCAGCCTTGGCAAGGCCGTTCTTGCGCATCAGCTCCGCGGCAGCGTCCAGGTCGCCGTTGCTGTCCACCAGGGCTCGCTTGCATTCCATCATGCCGGCGCCGGTGCGTTCGCGTAGCTGCTTGACGGCTTCAGCCGTGATGTTCATGACTCGCTCCTCGACTCAACGCGGGCCGCCGGTGCGGCGCGCGACCGGCCGCCGGCGCGGCGCGCTGGCGGGCGTGGCACGGGCTTCGCCCCCTCCCAGTTTCGGCGTCAACTCATCCGCCTCGTCCTCATCCGAGGGCGCCACCGACGGGAGTGGTGCCGCGGCGCGGCCTCGCGGGGGTTGGCGTTTGCCGCGCACCGGCGGCGGCGCGGCGCGCCTCTTGGCCGCCACGCGCTTCTTCGGATTGCCTTCCTCGTCGAGTTCGACGAACTCGTCCTCACCCACCGGCACCTCGGGGAGCGAGGCCTTGCCTTCGAGAATGGCCTCGCACACGCCGTTGGTGTACAGGCCGATGGCGCGCATGGCATCGTCGTTACCCGGAATGACGTAGTCGATGCCGTCGGGCGAACAGTTGGTGTCCACCACCGCGATCACCGGGATGCCCAGCTTGCGCGCCTCGTGGACCGCGATTTCCTCGTGACCCACATCGATGACGAACAGCGCATCGGGGAGCGAGCTCATGTCGCGAATGCCGCCCAGGCTCTTGAGTAGTTTGTCCATCTCGCGACGCAGCATCTGCGCCTCTTTCTTGCCGCGCCGATCCAGCGCGCCGCTTTGCGCCATCTCGTCCAGCTCGTTCAGCCGCTTGATCGACTGGCGGATGGTCTTGAAATTGGTAAGCATGCCACCCAGCCAACGCTGATTGACGAAGGGCATGCCGCAACGGGAGGCTTCTTTCTGCACCGCTTCGCGGGCGGAACGTTTGGTGCCCACGAACAGCACCTTGCCACCTTCGGCGGCCACGCCCTTGATGAATGCCGCGGCCTCCGCATACAGGGGCTGGGTCTTTTCCAGATTGATGATGTGGATCTTGTTGCGCTCACCGAAAATGAACGGCGCCATCTTCGGGTTCCAGAAGCGGGTCTGATGTCCGAAATGAACACCCGCTTCCAGCATCTGTCGCATCGACACGCTGGTCATGGTCTACTCCTGCTGGGTTGTGCCTCCGCACACCCCGGACGGAAACCCTGGAAGAGACCACCCTGCGGCTCGACTTCTCCAAAGCACCCAACCGACCGTGACGATGTGCGTGTGGGGTTGTTAAAAATAGCCGCGCTTTATACCATGAACTTGATCCATTCGCCAAACCCGTTGGTTCTACGTTCCTTGCCATGACAGTCACCATCAAGACCCCCGAAGAGCAGGACCAGATGCGTACCGCGGGGGCGCTGGCGGCCCAGGTATTGGACATGATCGAGCCCTACGTGCAGCCGGGCGTGAGCACCGAGGAACTGGACCGCCGGTGCCACGAGTTCATCATCGGCCCTCTGGCATCCATTCCTGCCAACGTCAATTATCGTGGCTATCCCAAGACCCTCTGCACCTCGATCAACAACGTGGTCTGCCACGGCATTCCCAACGACAAGCGCCTCAAGACCGGGGACATTCTCAACATCGACGTCACCGTCATCCGCGACGGCTTCCACGGCGACACCAGCCGCATGTACTACGTCGGCACGCCTTCAGTGGCGGCGAGGCGCCTGGTGGACGCCTGCCACGAGGCCATGTGGCGCGGCATCCGCGCCGTCAGGCCCGGCGCTCACCTGGGTGACATCGGGCACGCCATACAGGTGTACACCGAGAGCAACGGCTTCTCCGTGGTGCGTGAATATTGCGGCCATGGCATCGGCCGTGTGTATCACGAAGACCCGCAGGTGCTGCATTACGGCCGGCCCGGCACGGGCATCGAACTGGTGCCCGGCATGACCTTCACGGTGGAACCCATGATCAATGCCGGCCGGCGCGACGTGCGCCTGCTGCCGGACGGCTGGACGGTGGTCACCAAGGACCGCTCGCTGTCGGCACAGTGGGAACACACCGTGCTGGTCACCGGCACCGGCTTCGAAGTACTCACCCTGGGAGAGCGGGCGCGCGGCACCGCCGCCGCGATCGCCTCATGATCGCGCTGGGCAAGGAAATCGAGCTTTCCGCCTGGCCTTATCTCAACAGCGCGCCGCAGGCGCTGGCGGCCGGAGGCTACTCCGCCGCCGCGTTCCGCGACGTGCTGGACATCGGCACCTCGCTCATCAAGCAGCGCTTCGCCGAAGACGCGCCCATCGAGGATCTGATCCACGACCGCGCGCAGCTGGTGGACGTGGTGCTGCGCGCCGCCTGGCGCCATCACGCCGGCCGGCATGCCGCAGACCTGGCGCTGGTTGCGGTGGGCGGCTACGGCCGCGGCGAGCTGCACCCCTGCTCCGATATCGACATCATGGTGCTGCTGCCCAAGAGCGAGGCGGCCGACTGGCAGCCGGACATCG
>JAFEGC010000097.1 GCA_018240265.1 Pseudomonadota bacterium
CCAGGTCCTTACGACTCCAGCTCACCCACCGCGCGATACGCCTGGTCGATGGCCTGATCCGTGTAGGCCGCTGCGGCAGCATCGGCATTGGCAATGGCGATGCTGCCGCGGGTGGTGCGACCGATCACGTTGGGCCGCTGCGCCGGCGGCAGCAGCGGATCGAACAACGAATTGAACTCGTGTGCGTAGCCGTGCGGCCAGCGATTCACCGTGATGGCGGCGATATCGCGCGCCGGATCGAAACCGCCGGGTCCGAGCATGCGCGCCATCTGTTCGCGCATGTTGCGCTCGAAGGTCTCGAAGGAAGTGGCCAGGATGTCGGCGCGGCCAATGCGGTTCTGTTCGTGCTCCGCCAGTCCCGGCGCACAGGGCGTGCGCGTGGCGTGGACCACCATCGGCTCCTCGGGACGGCGCGAGGTGGCGTAGCGGCCGATGCGCACCGCCTCATTCAAACGCATGTCGGAGTAGTAGCCGCCGGGCGCGTACAGGTGGCTCACACCGAGCTTGACGAAGGCCTGCCAGTTGCGCAGAGCCACACTGATGTATAGCAGCGGCACCTTGGAAGGGGCGCTCAGCGCCGCTCGCTGGGTCTCGGGCAGCTCCGGGCAGATGAATGGGATCACGCGATTCCAGCAGGCCAGCACGCAATGCCGCCCCTGTACTCGCTCGGCGCCTCCGGCGCGCACATAGCTGATCTCCACACCTCGCGCTGGTTTGGCCGGATCCAGATGCGCCACGCGCGTGGCCGTGGAACTCAGGCGGATGCGCACCGGTGCACCGCGCTGGTCGAGTCGCGCATAATCGGCGCGCGCGGTGACCAGATCCTCGATTCCGGTGCCGGCGATGGCTGCAGGCACCAGCCGCCGCACCAGCGCCCGCGCGATGCTGGCATTACCATCCGGGAAGTGTACCGTTGGGGTCCAACCGTGATCGGCCACACCCGCTGGCGTGAAGCCCATGCGCGGTGTGGACCCGGGCGCAAGACCCAGACCCTGGAAACCGGGCAACCCGACACCCCAGCAATCCAGCGCCGATACCGCATCGATGCCCACGCCCCACAGGCCATGCGGGAGCTTCGCGTAGTAGTCGCACACTTTCGGATCGGCCCGCACCACCTCCAGCAGGTACTGCCGGTAACTGATGCGCGACAGGCGATCCTTCTTGGCGTCGGAAGCAAGGCCAGGGAGGAAATCTTCCCGGCCTTCCTCGATGCGCGCAAGGTCACGCTTCACCGCCGCGCTCAGCGGCGCCCCCGCCAGCGCCCGGCTCAAAGGCACACCCTCGCGCCTGACGATGAGGTGGTCCGCGCCGAAAGTCTCGTGGTCCAGGAACACGCCGTCGCCCAATCCCAGTGCGGTATAGGCCTCGGGATCGTTGAGTCCCTTCTCCCAGCGCCTGCGATCAATACCGATTTCGCGCAGCACCCCGTCCGCGACCGCGCTGTAGGGCGTGGGGCTCTCGATGCTCAACGTGCCACCATTCATCAGCAGCAGTCGGCCATCAACCTCGAACTCGTTGCGGGTCGCATGGCCGCCGAAATCATCGTGATTGTCGAGGACGAGGATGCGGGCATGGGGTCTTGCCGCCAAATAGAAATGCGCCGCTGCCAGACCGCTGATGCCGGCACCCACTACCACCAGATCGTAGCGTTCGCCGGTGTCCCGGCCAGCCTCGACCCTCGCCCCGTCGCGTATGCCATGCGCCACTTCGAACGAGCCGGGATGATCGCCGCGCAGGCCGGTCATTGCCGGTGGGTAGTAATCAGCCGCCCGCGCCGCGGGATGCGCCGGATTGGCCGCCGCCCGCAGCACCCCCGGGAGCAGCGGCAATGCCGCACCTAAGGCCGCGCCCTGAAGGAAATCGCGGCGGCTGATGCACCGGTCCATGCCCAGTTCACGGTCGCGGCGGCTATACCTAGATGTTCGGCGCATGATGACCTCTTGACTGGCACCAGTGTAGCGCATGTGCGCTACGATGCCGACATGATCCGCTTCGTCGGCGCCATCGACCAGGGCACCACCAGCACGCGCTTCATCCTGTTCACGCGTGAGGGACTCATTCACGCCAGCGCGCAGAAGGAACACCGGCAGATCTTGCCGCGCCCCGGCTGGGTGGAGCACGATGCGCTGGAGATCTGGCGCAATACCTGCGAGGTCATGACCGGCTGCCTGAGCCGCGCCGGTGTCTCGGCCAGCGAGCTCGCCGCCATCGGCATCACCAATCAGCGCGAGACCTGCGTGTTGTGGGAGGCGCGCAGCGGTCAGCCCGTGCACCACGCCATCGTCTGGCAGGATACGCGTACCGATGCACGCGTGGCCGAGTACGCGGCGTCCGGCGGCATCGATCGCTTCCGCGCCCGCACCGGCCTGCCACTGGCCAGCTATTTCAGCGCGCTGAAGCTCCAGTGGCTGCTGGACGAGGTTCCGCAGGCGCGCGCGCGGGCCGAACGCGGCGAGCTGAAATTCGGCACCCTCGACAGCTGGCTCACCTGGAATCTCACCGGCGGCGCGCAAGGCGGCGCGCACGTCACCGACGTCAGCAACGCCAGCCGCACCCAGCTCATGAGCCTGGCCCGGCTCGACTGGGACGAGCAACTGCTGGCGGAGTTTCGCATTCCGCGCGCGGTGTTGCCGCGCATCGTTTCCTCCAGCGAAGTGCAGGCGCCCTGCACGCAGCCGCTGCCTGGCGTTCCGGTGAGCGGGCTCCTGGGCGACCAGCAGGCCGCGCTGGTCGGCCAGGCCTGCCTCGCGCCGGGCGAGGCCAAGAACACCTACGGCACGGGCTGCTTTCTGCTCATGAACACCGGCGATACACCGGTAGCCTCGCGCGCCGGCCTGATCACCACCGTGGCGTATCGCTTCGAACGCGAGCCGGCGCGCTACGCGCTGGAAGGCTCCATTGCCATCAGCGGCGCGCTGGTGCAATGGCTGCGCGACAATTTGCGCCTGATCGGCGCGAGCGCCGAGATCGAGTCCCTGGCGGCGCAGGCGCCCGACAATGGCGATGTATACTTCGTGCCCGCCTTCTCGGGACTGTACGCGCCCTATTGGCGGCCCGATGCGCGCGGCGCCATCGTCGGCCTCACCCGCTTCGCGGCGCGCGAGCACATTGCGCGCGCGGCGCTGGAAGCCACCGCCTACCAGACCCGCGACGTGCTCGAAGCCATGCGCCAGGATGCCGGCCTGCCGATGAGCGAGTTGCGCGTCGATGGCGGCATGACCGGCAATGAACTCCTGATGCAGTTCCAGGCGGACCTGCTCGACGTGCTGGTGATCCGCCCGCGCGTGCGTGAGACCACGGCGCTGGGCGCCGCCTATGCCGCCGGACTCGCCGTGGGATTCTGGAAGGACATCGCGGAAATCCGGCACAACTGGCGCGAGGACCGGCGCTGGCTGCCGCGCATGGCGCCCGCCGAGCGCGAGCGCCTATACGCGCGCTGGCGCAAGGCGGTGGAGAAGTCGATGGATTGGGTGTGAGCGCGGGTCGCCGCGCTCAAGGCCTGCCGCCCGCCCGCCACTGCGGCATGAAGTCCGAATCCGCCAGCCAGCGTACCGGCGCGAGCAGCGAGCGGATGGATTCGGTCATGTGCGCAAAGTCGATGTGCGCGATGTCATCGTCGGGCTGGTGATATTGCGCGTGCAGACCGAAGCTCGACACGGTCTGCGCCACCACACCGTGCCGCGCCAGCGTAATGTTGTCCGAGCGCATGAAGAAATTCTCCTTCGGATGCGGATCGCCGACCAGGCGCGCGCCATGCGCGGCCAGCGCCGGTCCCAGATTGCTGCGCTGCCAGCCGGTGAGCCACAGCGTGTGCTCGGGCACCGCCGGATCGGAACGGCCGATCATCTCGAACTCCAGGTTGGCGATGATCTGCGCCACCGGCACGGTGGGCTTGTCCAGGAAATAGCGAGCTCCGAGGCTCCCGGCTTCTTCGCTGCCGAACAGCGCGAACACGACGCTCCGTCGGGGTCGCGGCCCCTTGACCAGCGCCTCGGCCAGTTCCATCACCGCGATGGTGCCGGAGGCATCGTCATCCGCGCCGTTGTAAATGCGATCGGGCCCCGCGCCCTGCTCACCCAGGTGATCCAGATGCGCGCTCAGCAAAACAATCTGCTTGGCCGCCGCCGGATCGGCGCCGCGCAGCAGCCCCAAGGCATTCCAGGTATGACTCACCACCACTTGAGTCCGCGCCACGAAGGAAATCGGCGCATTTTCCGGCAGACGCTTCACCGCCTCATAGCCGACCGCACCCAGCACGATCTGCACCGGCACGTGGCGCGGCGCGACCGCGGGTGGCGTCACGCCGACGAATTGCGTGCGTCCGATGATCAATGGCCGCGCCGCCAGCGTCGGCCACAGTTCGCGCAAAGTGGCATTCTCACGCCATAGAACCATGGCCGCCGCGTCCAGGCCATTGGCGTGTTCCGGGTCGGCTTCGGGCGGCATGAGCAACACCTCGCCGGGCGAGACCTGCGCACCGGGATGAAACCTGTGCAAGGCGCCTGCGGCCGTCGCATCCTCGGTGTCCAGCACCAGCATCTGCGCACCATGCGTCAGCGTGGCATCCCCGGCGTGCAGCTGGGGCGGATTCGCGGCTCGCATGCGCTGCAGCCCCACCTGCTGCACGAAGCCGCCGGCATCGCCCAGCGGCTCAAGCCCGAAATCGCGCATACGCGCGCCGAGATAAGTGGCGGCGATCCATTCATCGCGTGTGCCGCTGCCGCGCCCATCCAGCGCATCGCCGGCCAGGAACTCCATGTGCGCGCGCACGCTGCGCTCAAGGTTGGGCTCGGGCGCCGCAGGCACCGTGGCCGCTGCCGGTGCCGTGGCGGCGCCCGCCCAGACCGCCGCACTGGCCGCCGCACCGGCCAACAACCAGCCCGGCAGCGTCGCCCCCCTTTTCCCCGCAGGCATCGCCAACATTCCGGCACACATCCTCGTAACTTCCAAGCGGACGCCAATACGACCGCGGGCGTCGCGGGCCATCAAGTGGGCGGCCCGGATTGATATTATCATTGTCCATCATGACCCCTGGCGATGACCTCCTCCACCTGACTCCCGACACCACCAAGAGCGCGCATGACTTCGGGCTCGACAGCGACATGCGCGTACCGGCCTTCAGCCAGCGCAGCGAATACGTGCCGGACACCGACCCCGGCTACTGCTTCGACCGCGAAACCACGCTCGCCATCCTCGCCGGCTTCGCCTTCAACCGCCGTGTCATGGTGCAGGGTTACCATGGCACGGGAAAATCCACGCACATCGAGCAAACAGCGGCGCGGCTGAACTGGCCGATGATCCGCATCAACCTCGACGGGCACGTCAGCCGCATCGACCTGATCGGGCGCGATGCCATCGTGCTGCGTGAGGGCCAGCAGGTGACCGAGTTTCGCGAAGGTCTGCTGCCCTGGTCGATTTCGCGCGCCGTGGCGCTCACGTTCGATGAGTACGATGCCGGCCGGCCGGATGTGATGTTCGTGATCCAGCGCATTCTCGAGGCCAACGGCAAGCTGACCCTGCTGGATCAGAACCGGGTGATCAGCCCGCATCCCTACTTCCGGCTGTTCGCTACCAGCAACACCATCGGCCTGGGGGATGCCAGCGGGCTCTATCACGGCACGCAGCAGATCAACCAGGGCCAGATGGACCGCTGGAGCATCGTCACCACGTTGAACTATCTGGAGCACGACGCCGAAGCCGCCATCGTGCTGGCCAAGGTGCCGAATTACGACACCGCCGAGGGGCGCGCCCGCATCCTGTCCATGGTGCGTGTGGCCGACATGACCCGCAACGCCTTCATGAACCGCGACATTTCCACGGTGATGAGCCCGCGCACGGTGATCAGCTGGGCGGAGAATGCCCTGATTTTCAACGACGTCGGCTACGCATTCCGCGTCACCTTCCTCAACAAGTGCGATGAGCTGGAACGCGCCACGGTGGCGGAATTCTTCCAGCGCGCCTTCGGCCAGGACCTGCCGGAAGCCGCCTCGCGCGTGACCGTCGTGTGAGCGCCAAGGCAGCCCCCACTCCGCTGGAACGATTTCAACGCGCACTGGTGCAGTCGACGCGTGCGCTGGCCGGCAAGCAGGACCTCGACATCCAGTTCGGCCCGCAGGGTCCGCTGTTGTCGGGCGCGCACATGCTGCTGCCGTCGATTCCCAATCCGCTCAAGGCAGACGATGCGGCACGGCTGCGCGGCCATGCCGACCGTCTGGCGTTGCGCCTGGCCTACCACGACGCAACCGTGCATGCGCGGCTGCGGCCCACCGGCGCGCGGGCGCGTGAGTTGTTCGATACGCTGGAGGACGTGCGCTGCCAGGCGCTGGGTTCGGCCGCGCTTGCGGGTGTGGCGCAAAACCTCAACACCATGCTGGTGGATACCCTGCAACGCAAGGGCGCGCGCCCGGGTCAGCCCGGCAACGCCTCGATGAACGAGGCGCTGGCGCTGCTGGCGCGCGAGCGGCTCACCGGCCGGCCGCTGCCGTCGCTGGCGCAGGAGCACATCGCGCGACAACGCGCGGAGCTGGAAGCGCGCGCCGGCCGCACGCTCGAGCGCTTGGGCGCCGCCATCCACGACCAGGAGCTGTTCGCGGGGCTGATTCACGATCTTGCCAAGAACGTCGGGCTGGGCAGCGAAATCGGCGAAGCAGCCGGAGAGCGCCCTCCGCCAAAACCTTCCATTCCCAGGGGCGCACCCACGGCGCGCACCGCCGAACCCGGCGATCCGCTGTCGATCAAGGCGCATCGCGGCGAGCTGGAGGAAGATGCGCCGCCGCTCACCGAGGAACATGCGCCGCCGCAACGCTCGCTCATGGAAACCGAGGCCGAGCGCAAGGAGGAATCCAACCGCAAGGGCGCGCGCATGTCGCGGCTGCAGCCGCAAGACGATGCGGACAATCCCAACCGTCATTACAACGTGTATACCCGGGCGCACGATGAGATTGTCACCGCCGAGGAACTCTGCGACTCCGCGGAACTGAACGCGCTGCGCGTCCGGCTGGACGAGCAATCGCGCACCGTGCTGCAGGCAGTGGGAAGGCTGGCGCAGCGCCTGGAACGGCTGCTGCGGGCGCGACAGCTGCGCGGCTGGTCCTTCGACGAGGAGGAAGGCGTGCTGGATGCGGCGCGCCTGGCGCGCGTGGTGGTGGACCCGTTGAGCTCGCTCCCCTTCAAAAACGAGGACGAAATCGAGTTCAAGGACACCGTGGTGAGCCTGCTCATCGACAACTCGGGCTCGATGCGCGGCCGGCCCATCCTGGTGGCGGCGTTGTGCGCGGACGTGCTGGCGCGCACGCTGGAGCGTTGCCAGGTGAAAGTAGAAATCCTGGGCTTCACCACGCGCGAATGGAAAGGCGGACGCTCGCGCGAGGATTGGATGCGCGCCGGGCATCCCGGAAACTGCGGCCGGCTGTCGGATGTGCGCTATATCATCTACAAATCGGCCGATGCGCCCTGGCGGCGCGCGCGCCGCAATCTCGGCCTGATGCTGCGCGAGGATCTGCTCAAGGAAAACATCGACGGCGAGGCGCTGCTGTGGGCGCATGAGCGATTGATGCGCCGGCACGAGCAGCGGCGCATCCTGATGGTGATCTCCGACGGCGTGCCGCTGGACGAGGCGACCCTGTCGGCCAATCCCGGCGGCTACCTGGAGCAGCACCTGCGCAATGTCATCCGCTGGATGGAAACGCGTTCGCGGGTGGAGCTGTCCGCCATCGGCATCGGGCATGATGTCACGGATTTTTATTCACGCGCGGTGGCCATCACGCAGGTGGATCAGCTGGCCGGCGCCATGATCGAGCAGCTGGCCGATCTGTTCGTGGTTCCGTCAAAACCGCGGCCCGCTTCGCGGTCCTGATCGATTGCAAGATTTCGCACGCACTTGACATAAGTGCAGGGGCGTTCCTGTTTGCGCGCCGCGCGGGGATAATACTCGTGACATGACGGAAGCGCATACGGACACCGTGCGCCGACGTGAGCCGCCGGCGGCATTCGATCTGAAAAAGCGGCTCGATGAACTTGCGCGCGGCGAGTGCAGTGCGGATGAATTCATTCGCGAAACACTCCGCGGCGCGAATGGCTCATCGGGCGCGTGGGGCGTGTTGTCGTACATCGATCAACGCTACCGTCTCGGTCATCTCAGCGATGACCTGTTCCACAGCATCAAGTCACGCATCTCGCTGGATGCCCTGCAAGACAGAGAATTCGGCACCACGGTGGAGCTGCTGCCCATCGACAAACAGGAGCCGCGCTCGGGAGCGCGGGTGGGATTGCCCGAGCGGGCCATCACGCCCGCGCCGGTGATCGAAGGCCCCGCAATACCCGGACGGCTGCTCAACAACCGCTACCTGCTGGAGAGCGCACTTGGAAGTGGCGGCATGGGCACGGTGTTCAAGGCGCTGGACCGCTGCGCACCGCTTCCCGCGCAGGCCACGCGGCGTGTCGCCTTGAAAGTGCTGCACGATCGGGCTGGCGAGCGCGCCGCGGTGCAGGTGCAGCTGCGGCGCGAGTTCTACTGCACGCAAATGCTGTCCCATCCGAACATCGTCAGGGTGTTCGAGCTGGATCGCGACGGGGATCTCGCCTTCTACACCATGGAACTGCTGGACGGCGAACCGCTGCACCAGTTGATCGCGCGTACGCGGCCGGCGGGACTGCCGCGCCCCTACGCCTGGGCCCTCATCCGTTCGGTGGGAGCGGCGCTGGTCCATGCGCACTCACGCAACGTCATCCACGGCGACCTGAAACCGCAGAACGTGATGGTGACGAAAAACGGCGAAGTGCGCGTGTTGGACTTCGGCTCCTCGCGTACGTCCAGCGATGACGCCGGCGATGAGGGAGGATTGCTGACCGCGACACCGCCCTACGCGAGCTGCGATGTGCTCGAAGGCGCCCACCCCGATGCCTGCGACGACCTGTATTCGCTCGCCTGCCTCACCTACGAACTGCTCACCGGTCGACATCCATTCCAGTCGACAAACGCGCTGCGCGCGCGCAGCG
>JAFEGC010000098.1 GCA_018240265.1 Pseudomonadota bacterium
GCGCGCGCATCAGAAGCTTTCCTTGGTCCCCACCAGCACCTGAAATTTCTTCAGCCCCGGTTCATTGCTCAAGGGATAAGCGAAGTCGATGTGCAGCACGTTGCCCAGCCCTGAGCGCGTGTTGCCAAAGCGCAGGCCGAAACCGATGTCGCTGAGCATGCCGGCGCCGCTGTCGCCCGCCGCATCGCGCCCCCAGGTGCGGCCCACATCCGCGAAGATGGCGGCACCGAAGCGCGCCAGCCGGAACGGGTACCATTCGGTGTAGAAGCGCTGCTCCACTGTCAGCAACGCGCGCGAGGTCCCCGCTTCGTAGCGTAGCGGGTAACCGCGCAGCCCGCTGTCGCCGCCGATCAGCAACTGGTCCTCCGGGTCCAGCGCGTGCACCGTGGTACCGCCCAGCAACACGTAGAACACGCGATCCGATCGCCAACGCCAATAGTAACTGGCGGCACCATCGAAGATCAGATTGCGCACCCCGCCTGATTCCAGGCGCGAGGTCAGGGTGGAAGTCAGGAAAAGCTGGGACAGGGGTCCCAGCTCGATGCCCTTGTAGCCGCTGGCGTTGACGATGGCGCCATTGCGAGTGGCACCGAGTGCGGTACTGTTGATGCCCAGTTCGACATTGAACTGGGTACCAAAGTACAGGTCCTCGGTACGGCCGATCTGGTTCAGATCGCCCACTTTGCGGTAGTCGTCCTGCAGCATGCCAAAGCCCACGTAAGGATAGGACGTGGTCCTGGATGGTGGCAGTACCCGTGCCGACAAGGCAGTGGAGACCGGGCGAAACACGTTGTGGTCATAGCGGATGCCGCCGGTCCAGCGCCGCACCCAGCCATCCACCAGGCCGCTGGAAATGCCACCGCTGGCCTCGTAGTAGTCCTCGTCGCGCTGTAGCTGGTCGACGATCTCGCCGCGATTGTATCGGGACACGGTGCGGTTGAACTGACGTGCCCTGAAGGTCGTGCTCCACAGCGTATCCAGGGAATAGAACGGCTGGCCAACGGCCAGTGAGCGATCCGAACCGTCGCTCGAATCCGCGTACCCGGCGCCCAGCGTCCAGTGCGAACCGAACAGATTGGGGTCATCGTAACCGATGGCCGTACTGGTGCGGTCGACGTTGCTGCCGTGGAAAATCTGGATCTTTTTGCCCCAGCCAAGCAGATTGGTGTCCTCCAGCTCGAAGCGTGAGGAGTTGGTGCCGCCAGAGCGGCCGAAGGAGATGCCGGGGCTCAAGGTCCATACGTCCTTGGTGATGACCTTCACGTCGACCTTGCCGCCGGCGTAGTGCACCGGCACCACCCGCGCATCGTAAAAGGGCCGCATGGCGCGCAGATTGCGCTCTGTTTCGGCCAGTTTACGCGGGTCGTACCGATCACCCTCACGGAACAACAATTGCGCGTGCACTGCGCTCTGCTTGGTGCGGATGTGCAGATCGTTGGCCAGTCGGTACAGATCATTGTTTTCCCGCCGGTCGGACTCGTCGAAGATTTGACGGATGTCGAAAATGATCTTGCCGATCACCGCCCCTTCGGCCTGCATCTGCTCATCGCTGGGCAGCCCCGGCGGGCGCGGCTCCTCGATGCGGGTTCTCTCGGTGTCGTTGAGCTTGGCCGCCTCCGCCGGCGTCGCGCCGGCGACGCCGAACAGCAGAGCGGTTAGAACAGACCTGAAAGTGCGGCTGCGCATGTCACGCTTAGACTACCTGCGGCACCGCAGCCAACCGCGTTCCCGTTCACGGAATGAGTACGGTGCACCCGGTGGTCTTGCGCGCTTCCAGGTCCCGGTGCGCCTGCGCCGCCTCCGCCAGCCGATAACGCTGACCGATCGGAATGTTCACCTGTCCCTTGGCGACGACATCGAACAGCTCCTTGGCGCTGGCGGCAAGCCGCGCCGGCGTCGCGACATAATGAAACAGCGCCGGGCGGGTGAGAAACAACGAGCCGCGCTTGCTCAGCTCCAGCGGTGCGAACGGCGGCACCGGCCCGGTGGAATTGCCGTAGGTCACCATCATGCCCAGCGGCGCCAAACAATCGAGCGAGGCGCAGAAGCTGTCCTTGCCGAGCGAGTCGTACACCACCGTCACGCCTTTGTTGCCCGTGAATTCCTTCACCCGCGCGGTGAAATCGCGGTTGTCGGTGACGATGACCAGATCGCAGCCCAGCTCGCGGGCGATCTGCGCCTTGGCCTCGCTCCCGACGGTACCGATGACCTTGGCGCCGAGGGTCTTGGCCCATTGCACGGCGATGGAGCCCACGCCGCCGGCCGCCGCATGGATCAGCACGGTTTCGCCGCGTTTGACGCGATGGGTGCTGCGCAACAGGTATTGCGCCGTCATGCCCTTGAGCATCATGGCCGCGGCCTGCTCGTCGCTCACGCCGTCGGGCACGCGCACCAGCCGTTCGGCGGGAACATTGCGCAGCTCGCAGTACGAACCCGGGAAGCTCAGCGCGTAGGCCACGCGCATGCCCACCGCCAGCTGCCGCACCTTGGGGCCGACGGCGCTCACCACGCCGGCCGCTTCTCGCCCCAGCACCGCCGGCAATTTCAACGGGTACAGGCCGGTGCGATCGTATACGTCGATGAAATTCAGCCCGATGGCGCTGTGGCGGATCTGCACCTCACCGGCGCCGGGCGCGCCGACCTCGATGTTCTCGTACAGCAGCTTCTCCGGGCCACCGGTCTCGCGCAGGATGATTGCTTTGGTCATGTCTGCCCTCCCTTTGACGGACATGTTAGCAACAACGAACGCGGCAATTGCTACAAAGCAGCGTTGTCGGTCTCACCCGTGCGAATGCGCAGTACGCGCTCGATGTCGGTGATGAAGATTTTGCCATCGCCGACTTTGCCGGTCTTGGCCGCTCCGGTAATGGCTTCGACAACCTGGTCCACCAATTCGTTTCGCACCGCCACCTCGACGCGTGTCTTGGGGACGAAATCCACCACATACTCGGCGCCGCGATACAGCTCGGTGTGGCCGCGCTGGCGACCGAAGCCCTTGACCTCGGTGACCGTCATGCCGGACACCCCGATGTCGGACAGGGCCGAGCGCACGTCGTCGAGCTTGAAGGGTTTGATGATGGCGGTAATCAGTTTCATGGCGCGCTCCGGCAAATCTTATGTTCTGCTGTCGGGCAGACTTGTCTGCATCATTCGTGCCCGTATCCCAGGACACACAGTATCAGAGAGTTGGCGGATTTGCCGGCCCACCTCGATGCGGGGATGCACCGCATCGAGGCGCGGGCGGTAAGATATGCCCCGCAACCGTGCAGATCGGGATCGGGGAGCAGCCATGAGCAGAACTTTCGTGATCGTCGGCGCCGGCCAGGCCGGGGCAATAGCCGTGGAAACTCTTCGGCGCGAGGGCTTCGATGGGCGGCTGATACTGATCGGCGACGAGCCATCTCTACCCTACCAGCGCCCACCCTTGTCCAAGAAATACCTGGCGGGAGAGATGGAGGCCGACCGGCTGCTGTTTCGCCATGCCGCCTATTACCAGGAGCACCGGATCGAGACAAGGCTCGGCTTGCACGCCCGCGCGCTCGACCCGGCGGCACGGCGGCTGGATCTGTCCAATGGTGAATCGTTGACTTACGACCGCCTGCTGCTGACCACGGGCACACGGGCGCGAATGCTCAGTTGCGCCGGCGCCGACCTCGGCCGGGTCCACGGCCTGCGCAACATCGCCGACGTGAACGAGATCCGCCCGCAATTGAAGCCCAAGGCGCGCGTGGTCATCGTGGGCGGTGGCTACATCGGCTTGGAAACCGCCGCCTCCGCCCGCAAGGCCGGCTGCGAGGTAACCATCCTGGAAATGGCGGATCGCGCCATGAACCGCGTGGTCGCGCCGTTGGTGTCGGATTTCTACATGGCCGAGCACCGCGCGCATGGCGTGAAGATTATCTGCAATACGCTGGTGTCGTGTCTCGAAGGCGGCGACAGCGTCGAGCGCGTGGCATGCGCCGACGGCACCGCCTACGAAGCCGACGTGGTCATCGTCGGCGTCGGCGCCATCCCGAACGCAGAACTGGCGCGCGACGCCGGAATCGCCTGCGAGAACGGTGTGCGGGTGGACGAGTACTGCCGCACCAGCGACCCGAACGTGTTCGCGGCCGGCGACTGCTGCAGCCACCCCTCCCCGCACTACGGTCGCCGGCTGCGCCTGGAATCGGTGGACAACGCGGTGGAACAGGCCAGAACGGCCGCGCTCAACATGCTCGACAAGCCGACCGTGCACGACAAGATACCCTGGTTCTGGTCGGACCAATACGACCTGAAGCTGCTCATCGTGGGCGTATCACAGGATCATGACCGCATCGTGCTGCGTGGCGATCCCGCCACGCGCAGCTTCAGCGTCTGCTATCTCAAAGGCTCTGAACTGCTGGCGGTAGACACCATCAATCACGCCAAGGATTATATGGCGGCACGCAAGCCGATCGCCGAGCGGATGCCAATGAATGCGCAGAAGCTGGCTGACATTACGGTACCGCTGAAAGAGGCGGTTGCGGGTTGATGAGGTTGGGGCGCTGTCATGCGCTAGCGTTGATCGGCTCGGGTGCCGACCCGAAAAGCGGTGTCGGCGCGGGATCACCATCGGTTGGCGCCGGCGGCCGCGAGCGCATACGCTCGCCACCCCCCCCTCGATTTGGGGGATTGTTGATCGGCACCCTCCTTGCTCATAGTGCAGCCACGCACCGAGCGGGCATCGCAGGCTCACCGGTGACATGAAGGCCAACGCACCGGGGTTCCTGTCATGCGAAATCAAGCCCGCTTCCGCATCGCTCCGTGTCTGTTCCTGCCCCTGCTTGCCTTCCTCGGCTCGGGTTGCGCCACCACCAAGATCGTCGGATCCAGCATCCAGCGAGTGGTCAACCGGCAGTCGGTGGATCGCGAGAGCATCGGGAAGGCGGTGTCAACGGATACCCATGGCCTGGTGTTGAACGTCGAGCAGCTGAGCCGCCGGTTCGCCGAATTGCTCGCGCAATTGCGAGCGAAAGTCCAGGCGCGCTGGGGCCAGAACGATACGAAAGTGGCGCAACGCACCGTGTACGTGAAGTACACCCAGGGCTACCAGAGCCGTGTGATCACCGACTTCGATCACGGATCCCTCACCGTGGAAACGCTGGACGCGGCAGATCCGCGCAAGAGCCTGCGCAATGCCCTGGTCACGGCACTGCTCACCTCCAGCGACCCCTCGACCGTGGACTTGTTCACCGACAAGGAAGTGATCCTGGATCCGGAACGGCAGCCGTATCTATATGGCCTTGTGAACGACAACCGCGGCAAGCCCATCGGCAACCGGCTGCAGGCGGAGCGATATGCCGACTTCCTGGTGTCGCACAATGCGCGGACCCGCCCCGTCCAATCGGAGCAGGGCACAGCGACCGCGTTGTTCGTGACGCTGAACATGGTGAGGAACTTCGAGGCCAAGGGCGCCGAGCGCTACTATGCCAGCGTCGAGAAGTATTCGGCCCAGTATCACGTGAGCCCGAGCCTGGTCCTGGCGATCATCCGCACGGAGAGCAACTTCAATCCGTTCGCAGTCAGCGCAGCTCCCGCTTACGGGCTGATGCAGCTCGTTCCGACGAGTGGGGGGCGCGAAGCCATGAAGCGAGCGCGGGGGACGGACCAGGTGCCCACGACGGACACTCTGTTCGATGCGGATCACAACATAGAGCTCGGCACGGCGTACCTCAGCGTCCTGTCCGAGACCGAGTTCCAACCGGTGGCGAATCCAGCTTCACGCGACTATTGCGTGATCGCGGCCTACAACACGGGTCCGCGCAACGTAACGCGCGCCTTCCACCGCGAAAAGAGCGAGGCCCTGCGGAGCATCAATGGGATGCCGCCCCAGACGCTGTACGCTCGGCTGCGAACCGGCCTGCCAGCCGAGGAAACGCGACAGTATCTCGCCAAGGTTACCGGATACCGCGCGCAGTTCGTCAACGCCGGGGTTACGCCGGTCGCCGGCCTCAACCGTGGAGGAACAGGTCAATGAACAACGTCTCGCAAGCGGCGATCTCCGCCGGGCGCCGCGTCGATCCGCTGGTATCGATCGCATTGGCCGGCATTTTTCTGGGATGGTTCGTGCTCGACACGCTGGAGATCCGGATAGGTCCCGTGCGTCATCCACTGAAATTCTACGAAATGCTGGCCGCCATCATCGATCCACCTCGCGTGCTGCTGGGTCTCGACTCGGGGCACGTGTTCAGCTCAACCGCCTTCGGATTGGTCTGCGCCACGCTCTTGCTGGCATGCCATGTGGGTTCGCTGCCGCCACGACGTCTGCGCCCGATGCTGGTGTGCGCACCGCTCGGTTTGATGTTGATGATCGCGTTGCTTCTGTACATACGCACGCCGGGCGACCTGTTTGCGGACCCGGGACGAGGCACCCCCGTGCTGTCCGACCTGGTACGGCTCGCCAATGATGTATTCAGTCGCGGCGCGGCTGCCATTACCCGTGCCAGCGCTGGCGCCGGCCTGTGGGTTTCAGGGGCGGCTTGCGCATTGTTGGCTTGGAAGGGGAATCGGGAGAGATCATGGAACTGGAGCCGATAATCGGCGGGATCGCCCTTGTCCTGACCATCGCTGCAGCGCTGCTTCTCCTCCTCGATCCCACGCCCCCCCCAGCAACCCCTTCAAGGTGGAGGTGCCCGATGGGCGCCTTTCGACCGACGTGAGGATAAGATGGGTATTGCAAAGGAGCTAGCCGGTTGCCGTTACGTGAAGATACTCATCATCGATGACCACGCCCTGTTTCGCGCGGGACTGCGAATGCTGATGTCCACCCTCGATGCGCAACTGGTCTGCCTGGAAACCGGTTCGATCGCCGGCGCACATGCGTTGCTGTCGGAACACGAGGATTTGCGACTGTGTATTCTCGACCTGTCGCTCAATCAGGAGTCCGGGATATCGGCAATCCGCACGCTCAAGGAATTGCGCCCCTCGCTCGCCGTGGTTATCGTGTCGGGCACCGAAGACCCGGGTGTGGTGCGCGAATGCATCGACGCCGGCGCCATGAGCTACATTCCCAAGAGCATGGCGCCGGATGTGCTCACCGATGCTCTGCGGCATGTCCTGCGCGGTGAGGTACACCTGCCCGCATCGGTAGCGGCGCGGCTCGATGCGGCCGCAGCGCGCCCGCACCTGTCGCCGCGCCAGGCGGACGTGCTGCACTGCCTGAACCGCGGCCTGCCCACCAAGCTGATCGCAGTGGAATTGGGGTTATCCGAATACACGGTGAAGGAATATCTCGGCGCCATTTTTCAGGCGCTGGGCGTGCGAAACCGCACCGAGGCCGTCATCAAGGCCGCGCGGCTGCAACTCGCGGTGCGCCCCTCCACGTGAAAGACGATCACCCGGGTAATGGCAATGATCCACGGCTCGAGCTGCTCAGCGAGCTGGTTGGCCTGCATGCGCAGGCCATGCAGCGCATGCCGTGGATCCAGACACTGCTGATTGGCGGCATTGCACTGCTGGTCCGCCAGCACGTGCCGCTGGTCTGGCTCATCGGGTGGGGACTGGCGTCGATTGCCGTGGAGGTGCTGCGCGCCGCCGTGGCGCAAAGAATACTCTCTGCTCGTGCCCGTTGGACGCCGGTGACCTCTCACCGCCTGTTCGTCGTGCTCGCTGGGATGTCGGGCCTGGCTATCGGTTGCGGCTCGGTCATGTTCCTGCCCTCGCTCCCCATCCTCGACCAGGCGCTGCTGGGCATCGTACTGTTCGCCATCCCGGCGGCCGGCACGGCCGTGTCGCAATCTTCCCCGCCGATCCTGGGGGCTTATGCGGCCGGCGTATTGCTGCCCGCCTCAGGCACCTGGATCCACCTGTATCCCTCGCAACTCGTGGTCATCTCGGTGCTCACGCTTCTCTACGTCACGGTGCTGGTGTTGGTGACAGCCGATGGCCAGAAGCTGCTGCGCCGTTCCATTCTCATTCGCCACGAACGCGATCGGCTGATCCTGGACCTGGAACAGCGCAATGCCGAAGTGGCAACGGCCATGCAGCAGGCGGAGAACGCCGCGAAAGCACGCTCGCGCGTGTTGGCGGCCGCGAGCCACGACCTGCGCCAGCCATTGCACGCGTTGTCGGTGTACAACGCCGTGCTGGCCTCCTCGCCGAGTCCGCAGCTGTTGGCCGAAGCCAGCCAGAACATCGGCCAGATCGTGCGCTCGCTGGGTGCCATGCTCAATTCCCTGCTGGACCTGTCGCGCTTTAGCCCGGAGAACTACGCCCCGGTCAAGCTCGAGGTGTCCTTGCAGCACATCGTGGCCGAGGTGTGCGCGGAATTCCGCGAGGCGGCCCGCCAGAAGGGACTGGCCCTGGTGGAGGAATTCGGTGAAGTGCGCGTCATGGGCGACCCGGTGGCGATTGCGCGCATCGCGCGCAACCTGATCGACAATGCCATCAAGTACACGACCCGGGGCGAAGTGCGGGTGAGCACGCGCACGGAGCTGGTGGGCGGTGAACAGCAGGCGGTACTGGTGGTTGCGGACACCGGTTGCGGCATTGCGCCGGGTGAGCATGCGCGCATTTTCGAAGAGTTCTACCAGCTCGACAATCCGGGCCGTGATCGCGCCAAGGGCGTGGGTCTCGGGCTTGCGATCGTGCAGCGCCTGTGCGAATTGACCGGCTCACGGATCCACATTGAATCGGTGCCGGAACGTGGCTCGACATTCAAGGTGATGTTGCCGGCGCTGATCACCGCACCGCAGGCCGCTGCCACGATGGCGGCCTCGCCTGCCAATCATCAGGGCGGGCAGCGTGTGTTCTTGATCGATGATGAGCAGATCATCCTGCACAGCATGCGCACACTGCTGGTCTTGTGGGGCTACCGGGTCGACACTGCCGCGAGCGCGCGTGAGGCGGAAGCGCTATTCGATGCCGCTGGAGTGCCGGATCTGCTCATCATCGACCTGCGCCTGGGACCGGACAACGGCGCGGAGCTCGCGCAGCAATGGATGCACCG
>JAFEGC010000099.1 GCA_018240265.1 Pseudomonadota bacterium
CCATCGGGAAACCGGCCAGATCGGTGTAGTACATCTCGAAATGACCAAATGTGTGGGTCATCGGCGAACACGCCAGCATCACTGTGTCCTTCGGCATGAGCTGAATGAGCCGTTGGGTCATGGAGATCACGGAGTTGTGGATGTGCAGGAAGCCCTTTGGATCTCCTTCGGTGCCCGAAGTAAAATTGAGATAGAAGATATCCTCAGCGGTTGGCGAGACGCGGGCCAGGCGGTCGAGATTCCTCCTGCCCTCCTCGATCAATTCATTGAGACTCGATTCGCCGGCCGATTTGCGCGCATCACCGCGCGTAATCAGCACATTGCGCAATGTCGGAAGCTTGTGGCGCAGCGCGCGCACCATCTCCGCGTGGTTGAAATCCTTGTACGTCTCGGGAACGACTATGGCGTCACTGTCACAGAACGAAACAAGGTTCGCCACCTCGCGCTCACGAAATACCATGTGAATCGGCTGAATGACGGCGCCGATGCGCGACAACGCGATCTGCAAGAAGCAGAACTCGACCCAATTGGGCAGCTGCACCGCCACGATATCGTTTGGGCCGATTCCGATTCCGAGCAGTCCGGCGGCCAGGGCGTCGGATTCTGCCTTGTATTCGGCCAAAGTAAAGCGACGTTCCGCCGTAATCAGGGCCACCTTATCCGGCTGCGCGGCGACCGTGTTGTCGAACCCTTGGTGGAGCGTGATGTCGAGCCAAAGACCCGCCTTTCGCCATCGCTTGCCATACTCGTCGGAGAATCTGGGGAAGTCGTGCTTGGCCAACGACATGCGCTCCTCGGGTACGGTTCAAATATCAGACTATCGTTCAGAAAATGAATATACGAGATTCGGCAGCGACTGCCAAGGTCGCAGTGTCCGGCGCGGTTTGATTGCACTGCAACATCATTGATGTGCCGATGGTTTGGGACCGATGCCGCGACTTCAATGTGCGTATCATGCGCACCCGGATCAGCCGTTCATCGCGCGACCCAGCCGCCATCGGCAACCAATGCATGACCCGTCACGAAGGAAGAACCGTTCGAGCAAAGCCAAAGCGCGGTTTCGGCGATTTCTTCGGCAGTGCCCATCCGTCCCATGGGAGCTCCTTCCTTCAGTCCGCGTTCAGCCTGCGCGTCCCCCTGGGTGATTCGGTCGATCATGGGTGTATGGATCACACCCGGGCAGATCGCGTTGACTCGGATGTTCTTGTCCGCAAATTCAAGCGCGGCGTTCTTGGTGAGCCCGATCACCCCGTGTTTACTCGCAACGTAGGCTGGCAGACCGGGGAAGGCAACCAATCCCGCAATCGAGGCGCAATTCACGATGGCGCCGCCGCCTCCGCCAACCATTTCCGGAATCTCGTATTTCATGCACCACCAAATACCGCGAAGATTGATGCTGATCGTTCTATCCCAGTTCTCGTTGGTGCATTGGGTGATAGGTGCGGCAGCGCTTTCTATGCCAGCGCAATTTGCCGCGTAATCAAGGCGCCCAAAAGTCTTTGCAGCGACGGCTACCATGTTTTCGACGTCTCGCTCGATGGTAATGTCTGATTTCACGAATCGCGCCTCATGCCCCTGGTCCCGAAGCGATGCGGCGAGCTGATCGCCTGCGCTAACTTGAATGTCGGCAAGGACAACGGCAGCACCCTCGCGAGCAAAGGCGGTCGCCGTGGCGGCTCCAATTCCAGAGGCCGCGCCAGTCACGAGCGCAATCTTGCCTTCAAATTTGTTCATTGTAACGATCCCCTCAATCGTCCACTGAATTCGTGCCATGCACCCTCAGCTGGATCGCGGCCAAAGCCCAATAGCACTATACCCGCGATTCTACTACTACGCGCCGCCTGGTCACCGTACCTCCAAGCTCCAGGTGAGTCCTCCCCGCTCAACACATCTCGCAGTCGTGTCGAAATCACTGCGACGTCATCGCTTTCAGGAATTCGTAGAAGAACTCATTCCCCGTGTAGAAAGATTCCACGCCGACGCGCTCGTCCTGCCCATGCGCCCGCACGTCACCGCGGTCCACGTCGATACCGGCGATCACGAAGGTGGGGATGCCGGCGGCGTTGATGTAGATACCGTCGGTGGCGCCCGAGGATTGCGAGGGTATGACTTTCAGCCCGGGCCAGAACTGCGCGACGACTTTTTCCAGCGGCTGCATGATGGCGGGGCTCAATGGCGCCGGCGGATAAGCCTTGCGGTCCGGCGCCGTGTCGCTGACTTCGAAGTTGTCGGCCACGAACTTCACCGTGATGCCGGGGTCATCCAACACTTTGATGATTTCCTGGCGGATGGATTCGGGTTGATGGCCGGGCAGGATGCGGCAGTTGACATTGGCCAGCGCGCGCTGCGGCAGCGCATTGTTGGCATGGCCGCCTTCGAGCCGGGTGGGTACGCAGGTGGTGTGCAGCGTGGAATGATCCAGCGGGTCCTTCGACAGCCGCGCCACCGCCGCCATGTCCGGCGGATCGGCGAGGATGGCGCGCATGTCCGCGGCCCGCTCCCCCGTTTCGACGGTCGCCATTTTCTCGTAGAAGGCGCGCGTCACGGCGTTCAGCTCGAACGGAAACTCGTACTTCTGCAGCCGCGCCAGTCCGTCGACGAGCTGGTAGATGGCATTGTCAGGCGTGGGTTCGGAGCTGTGGCCGCCGCGGTTGGCGGTGGTGAGCTGGAAATCCGAGTACACCTTCTCGGTGGCGGTGAGATCGAAAAACTGCGGCTTGCCGTTGCTGGAAATCACCGACCAGCCGTCGTGATTGATGGCGAATTCCGCATCCACCAGATCGCGATGATGCTTGAACAGCCAGTCCACGCCGTTGGATTTGCCGCCTTCCTCGTCGGCCGTGAGGATCAGGATGATGTCGCGGCTGGGTTTGAACTTCTCCTGCTTCAATCTCATCAGCGTGGTGACCATGATGGCATCGCCGCTTTTCATGTCCTGGGTGCCGCGGCCGTAGAAATAGCCGTCCTTCTCCACGAACTTGAACGGGTCGGTGCTCCAGTCCTCGCGCCGCGCCTCCACCACATCGGTGTGACCGAACAGCAGCACCGGCCGGTGCTTGCCGGTGCCGCGCAGGCGCACCACCAGATTGCGCTTGCGCTCGTTGGGACCCAGAATCTGGATGTCCGCATCGGCGTAGCCGGCCGCGCGCAGGCGCTTGGCCATGGCCTCGGATGCGGTGGTGATGTTGCCCACCGAGTCCGTGGTGTTGATCTCGATCAGCTCCTTGAAGATGTCGTGCGCCAGCGCGTCGGTGGGATACGCCGCGCGCGCATCCCGGACGATGGCCGCAAGGGTCAGCAGGCAGAGGCTCGATAGCAGTCGGCGCATGATTACCCCGGAGTAATGCCGCAGCGGCGGCGCGAAAGCTTGAAGGTTAAGCCTTTTTGCGCGCGGGCGCGAGAGCGGCGGCGGGCGCGGCCGCGCAACCAGCTTCGATCATGTAGAATTTTTGCTGATTGAAAAGTTCAAGCGTGAAGGCGCGGATGGAGAGATCTACAATACATACATTTCGGCTGACGAAGCCCTGACCTACTACGGCCTGGAACACCTCTGAATACCGCAACGCATGGCCTGTGGGGCGCGACCGCGCCGCCCGCACCAGCGACGACCGAGCTTCAGGAAGACCTGGTGACCGATGTACTGGTCATCGGCGCCGGATACACCGGATTATCGGCGGCCTTGCATCTCCGGGAGCGCAGCCTGCAGGTCGCGGTGCTGGAAGCCGCGGAGGTGGGCTTCGGTGCATCGGGCCGCAATGTCGGGCTCGTGAACGCCGGCCTGTGGGTCATGCCCGCGGGAGTCGAATCGGCACTGGGTGCGCCATACGCGGATCGGCTGCTGAGTCTTCTCGGTGATGCTCCCCGCTACGTGTTCGAGTTGGTGGCGAAACATCGCATCGCCTGCGAGGCCACGAATGCCGGCACGCTTCATTGCGCCACCGGTGCTCGTGAAGTGTCCGAGCTCCGGCAGCGCCATGCGCAGTGGGCGGCACGGCAAGCCCCGGTCAGGCTGTTGACGGCCGGTGAAACGGCGGAGCGTACCGGCAGCCATGCATTCGATGCGGCGCTCCTCGACCTGCGCGCCGGCACCATTCAGCCGCTTGCCTACGCCCGGGGCCTGGCGCGGTCGGCGCTCGAACTGGGCGCGAGGATCTTCACCCAGAGCCCGGCTGTACGTTCGGAGCGCAGGCATCGGGGCTGGACCGTGTCGACGGCCCGGGGAAGCATCACTGCGCAATGGGTCCTGGTGGCCACGGATGCCTACGCCCACGGGCCCTGGAATGTCCGCCGTTCGCAGATCCGGTTGCCGTATTTCAACGTCGCGACCGTACCGCTGGCGCCCGCCGTGCGATCCTCGATCCTTGCCAATGGTGAGGGTGCGTGGGATGCGCGGACCGTGCTTTCATCCTTCCGGCTCGATGCCGCGGGGCGCATGATTTTCGGAAGCGTGGGTGCGCTGGATGGTACCGGGCGAGCCGTGCATGAAGCCTGGGCCCGGCGGGCACTGCGACGCGTCTTTCCACAAATCGGCAACATCGAATTCGAGTTCGGCTGGTATGGGAACATCGGCATGACGGCCGATCACATGCCCAGGTTTCACCGATTGGCGCCGAACGTGATAGCCCTGTGCGGCTATAACGGTCGGGGGATTGCGCCGGGCACGGCCTTTGGGCGCGTGTTCGCCGACCATGTGAGCGGCAGGGCGGAGGAAGAGTTGCTGCCTTTGCCGTTCACGAGGATGTCCGTGCCCGCGCTTCGAGGGATGCGGGAGTGGTTCTACCGGACCGGTTCCATGGCGTTGCACCTGCTGGCGGCCCGGGGTCGGGCTGGCGGATTCATTTCATAGTCTCGTACGCCTTCTTCGACGGCGGATCGACTTGAGTAATTTGTAGTGAACCGCTTTCCGGTGAGCAGAGCGTCGTAGACGACTCTGGTCGCTTCGCGGGCGAACTTCGGCAGTTACGGAGCGGCTCGATTCGCCGAACCGCCGGATGCGGACCCGCATGTCCGGTGGTTCGGAATGATGCCGCGGCGGCGCGAAAGCTTGAAGGTTAAACTTTTTTGCGCGCGGGCGCGAGGTCGGAATCGGATCGAACGCTCGGGCGGTGTTCGGCCATGAATAGTGCCATTTCAGTAGCTATAGATTGGGTGATTTTGACGCCGAAATCGCCTTGGATGGCCGCACTCCATACATGACAACTATAGTTGACAGTAACGTTACCCACAAGATACAGTTGCATAGTGTACAAAATCCGTCGTTCGACGACGTTTGATACCTGGCTGACAAACCTGAATGACTCGATTGCCCGGGCGCGCATCGCCGCACGTATTGATCGCCTTGTGCTGGGCAACCCAGGCGACGCAAAGCCGGTCGGAAGCGGCGTGAGCGAGATGCGGATCGACTACGGCCCGGGATACCGCGTGTATTACACACGCACCGACCGAGTTGTGTATTTGTTGCTCTGCGCTGGGATCAAGGCAACGCAGGACGCAGATATCAAACGTGCAATTGAACTGAATGCCGCTCGAGCCCGAGAAGTTTCGGCTGCTCGGCAGCGAAAGCCGAACAAGAGGAAGTGATTTATGGCAACTCGAACTCGCAAGGCTGAGAGGTTTGCTCGCTATGATTCCGCCGATTACCTCAAGACTCCTGATGATGTGGCGGAGTATCTCGCTGCGGCTTTCGATGAGGGCGGCGACGACGCAGCGTATATGGCTCACGTCATCGGCATTGCCGCACGCGCACACGGCGGAATTACGAAACTTGCCAAGGAAACCGGCATGACACGCGCTGGTCTTTACAAGGCGCTCTCCAAGGACGGGAATCCGAGTTTCGATACGATCGTCAAAGCGATGCGCGTGCTCGGTGTGCGGCTTGTTCCGCAACTGACAAATTCGCCGTAGTCGTCTCCAATCAGAGCGGCGCAGGCCAGACCGTCCCCTTGGGAGCGCCGCTGTTACTTCAGCCGGTGTGCGTGATCATTTCTTTGGCCACGTTGCCCCGCACCGTCACGATACATCTCCCGAATCGGCATCGTATGTCGATGCCGCATGCCGGAGCGTCGCAGAAAGGCTGGCTCGCAATGAGGCCGGCCCCAGCACTTCGACCAGATCGCCGAATCCCAAGAGCCACCGGTAGTGTCTCAGTTTGCCAGCGCCGCGATTTCTTCCAGCGACCCTGAATACTTAACCGTCACAGGCTGCCAGACGTCTGACCCAGGCTGCCGCGGCGGCCAAGCTGTCCATCAATCAACCCAAGGTTTCCGTGCTCAAGCACTATCGCCTGGAAGGTTTCTCGGTCGAGAGATTGATGGGATACCTGACCGCGTTGAGCAGCGATATCGAAATCCGCATCCGGCCGCCGAAATGCTCGCCGGGACGGATAGGGATCAAAGCCGCGTAACTACCACGCCGCGCTCACCCGCCGCGCCGACGTCGTCCGCCACCAGCAGCATCCCCTATGCATCGATCGCGACTCTCACCGGGTCAGGGTGAAGCGAAGCTGACCAATGACAAGTCGAATCTGCACTGATATATTAAATATATCACACAGGGAAAATCTTTATGATTGCCAGAGCAAGACCCCTGCCACGCCGTCGGCAAACCAAGTCGGCTCGGACCGAACGCAAGCCCAAGACCTTGCTGTTTCGGTTGCGAGGCGCCGATTCACCCACCGGCGTGAGCGAGCGCACGTTGAGAAAGCTGTCCGAAGTGCTGGACATGCCGGAAACCCAAGTCATTCACCAGGCGCTACGCAAGCTTGCCGAGGAGTTCATTCCGGCCTACGAGGCGGACGATGGCCCGGTGAGCGATGAGACACTGACCGCGCTGAAAGCGCGTGTGTCTCAGGATCACTACAAGAACGTCGTATCCACGCTCTTCCCGAGTGAGTAATAGCACCTCGCTCCACTGGTGGATGGAACCGCTCGCCGGTGACATCGTGTGGTGTCGTTTCCCCGAGAACTTGACGCGCTCGCCAGCGCAAAAGCCGCGGCCGGCACTCATTCTGTCGGTCTTTCGTGAGTTGCCGGAGAAGATCGGTGTGCTCGTGGCATACGGCACCAGCCAGAAGGTGACGCAGCTCTATGCTGGGGAGTTCGCGATTACTCGTGCGGATGGCGAGGCGTTTCGCGCGACCGGTCTATCTTATGACACCAAATTCAACTTGGCGCGGCGCGTCAAGCTGCCTTTCAGCAGCGAGTACTTTGATGTGCCACCCGGTGCGCCGCATGGTCAGCAGCCGAAGCTCGGAGTCTTGCACCCCTCGCTTGTCCGCAGGGCAACGGCCGCATACCATGCGAGTTGACGGTAACGCGTGCTTTACCGCGCCGCGCTCACCCGCCACACCGTCCCGCCCACATCATCCGCCACCAGCAGCGCGCCCTGCGCATCCATCGCCACACCTGCGGGGCGGCCCATCGCCTCACCGTCCGCGTTCAGAAATCCATCGAGCACCACGCGCGGTGAGCCGGCGGGGCGGCCGTTGCGGAACGGTATGAACAGTACCTGGTAGCCGCTCACCGGGCGGCGGTTCCAGGAGCCGTGCTGGCCGACGAAGGCGCCTTCGCGCCAGGGCGGCGGCAGCGCATCGCCGCTGGCGAACGTGAGCCCCAGGCTGGCGGTGTGCGGGCCCAGCGCGTAATCGGGCACCAGTGCGCGCGCGACGAGATCGGTCCGCGCCGGCGTGACCCGCGCATCGACGTGCTGTCCGAAATAACTGTAAGGCCAGCCATAGAAACCGCCGTCCTGGACCGCGGTCATATAATCCGGCGGCACATCGTTGCCGAGTTCGTCGCGCTCGTTCACCACCGTCCACAGCGCGCCGCCGTGCGGTTCCCAGGCCATGCCCACGGGATTACGCAGGCCGGAGGCGTAGATGCGGTGGTGGCCGGTGGCGAGGTCCACTTCCCAGACGCAGGCACGTTCGAACTCGGCGGCCATGCCGTTCTCGGCCACGTTGCTGTTCGAGCCCACCGACACGTACAGCTTGGTGCCGTCGCGGCTGGCCAGCAGATTCTTGGTCCAGTGATGATTGCGCGCGCCGGCCGGTAGCGCCGTCACCTTCTCGCCCGGCGCGGTGATGCTGACCTCGCCGCCGTGATAGGGAAATTTCATCACCGCATCGGTGTTGGCGACATAAAAATTCTCACCGACCCGTGCCATACCGATGGGCGAGTGCAGGCCGGACAAAAAGACGCTGCGCGTGATCGCGGCACCGCTACCATCCACTCCGCGCAGCAGCGTGATGCGATCGGCGCTGACACCCACCGAGCCCACACGCTGCATCGCCAGCCGGCTCAAGGCACCGAACAATCCCTTCTGGTCCGCGGCGCTCCCCGGCCCGAAACTCTCGGCCACCAGCACATCGCCGTTGGGCAGCACGTACAGCCAGCGCGGATGCGCAAGGCCCGCGGCCAAGCGCGTCACACGCAGCCCGGCGGCGGCACGTGGCGTGGTTCCCGCCGGCCAGCCGATGGCGCGCGGCAGCGCGACGCTGGGCAGCCACGACCGGGTCGGTGCGGGGATGGCGGGATGTTCGCCCATGCCGGCTTCCACCGGCAGCCGTGCAGATCCGCCGCAGGCGGCGAGCGACAGCGTCACCAGCATGGTGATGAGCAGGGTCGGGATCAACCGGGGAGTCAGCGGCGCGGGAGTCGTGAGGGCGCCCGGTTTTGCACGGCGCCGCACGCGCTCACACCGCATTGGCTCACACCTTGTACAGGAAGTAATGATCCAGGATCAGCGCGGCGAACAGGATGGCAAGATAGTTAATGGAGTAGCGGAAAGTGCGCATGGGCAGATCCGCCCGCTCACCGCGCTGCAGGGCGATGGCGAAATACAGGAAGCGCGCGTTCA
>JAFEGC010000009.1 GCA_018240265.1 Pseudomonadota bacterium
ACCGCCGCCGCGACATCCGTGTCCTGCGGAACGAAACGCTGCGCGGCCAGCACATCGTCCAGCGCCTCGGAAGGCTTTTGCAGGGCCTCGTTGATCTCGGCTCGCCGGCGCAGGATGCGCGGCTCGTCCGCGGCGCCCGGCAACAGCGCGACATCGCAGGCGCGCTTCGCCATCTCATCGGTTTTGCCCTCGCACACGGCGCGCAGCGCCAGGCGCTGGGACTCGGCGCCGGCGATGCGGGCATTCAAGGATTCCTGATCGGCGAATCCCAGCCGCTGCGCGCGGCGGTACGCGGCGATGGCCTCGGCCGCGCGCCGCGATTGCATCATGACATCGCCCGCGGCGGAGGCGAGCTCGGCATCATCGCCGCCGTGGCGCAGCGCCTGGCGGCAGGCGGCCGGATCGGCATCGCGCATGCACGCCAGCCGCTCATCCCCGCCGTCCGCGGCCCGTGCGCCGAGGATGGGCAGCGTGCACAGCAGCAGTGCGATGCGCCGGTTCACCGCCCCATCTCGCGCACCACGCGAAAGCCCAGCGCGGTGCTGCGCAACTCGGCATCGAAACGGTTGCGATATGATGGCCGCACGTAATCCGGCTGCGTGAACCAGGAGCCGCCGCGCGCCTCTCGCATGCGGCAGTCGCCGCTTTCATTGGCCGCGCCGTTGCCGGGAGCCTGCTTATAGTCATCGCTCCAGCAGTCGCGCACCCACTCGAACACGTTTCCCAGCATGTCGTTCAGGCCGAAGGCGTTCGCCTTGAACGATCCCACCGGCGCGGTGGCAACGTATCCGTCGCTGCACTCGAAGCTGCGCCAGCCCGGATACAGGAGCGAGCCGTTCTGGTCCGCGACATTCGCATAGGAACAAGCCATGGCGGAGTCCCTGCCCCAGGGTGTGATGGCGGCCGCGCCGCCGCGCGCCGCGTATTCCCATTCGGATGCGCTGGGCAGACGGTAGCGATGCCCGCTCTTGACGGAGAGCCATTGTGCGTAGGCCGTAGCATCGGCGAAGGACACGCAGGTGACCGGATGCATGGGACTTTGGCTGAAGCCGGGATTGCGCCAGCTCGCGGAGGGGCGCAGTTGCCAGCGGTCGTTCGCATAGACCTCGCAGCCGCGCACCTCGCGATGCGTGGCATCCGCGAACTCCTTGAACTCGCCCACGGTGATCTCGTTCACGCTCATGGCCAGTGGCCCGGCGATGGTCACGGCATGGCGCGGCCGCTCGAAGGCCGTGGCCGCCGGATCATCAGCTTCCGCTCCTTGTTGAAACGTACCGGCGGGCAGCACGCTCATCAGCGGACAGGTGGGACAGTCGCGCAGCATCTGCTCGACGCGCGACTGCGCCACCGGCCGCCAACGCGCGATCCATTCGCGCGGCGCCAACCACAACGTGATCATCGCCACCGCCAGGAGCGCGGCCGCGACGCCGGCCGCGGCCAGCCACCGAACGCGACGCTCGCCACCGGTGCTGCGCAGTTCCTTGACGAACTGCGCCGCCGAGGGCGTGCGCCGGTCGCGATCGTATTCCAAGGCGCGCGCCAGTACGCGGTACTGCCGCCGCGTCAGGCAATCCGGCCGCGGTGGCCGCGAGTCGGGCTTGCGTCCCACGGATTCTTCCACGCGGCCGAAGGGATGCTGCCCGGTCAGCACCTCGAAGGCCAGGCACCCCAGCGCGTAAACGTCATCGGCCGGTTCCGGCGTCATGCCGGCCAGCATCTGGGGACTCGCATAACGCGGCGTGAGCGCCGTGGGTTCATCCAGGCGCGAGACCGCCGCCGCGCCGTTGAGGGGCCTGGCGATGAAGCGCGCCATGCCAAAATCGATGACTTTCACGTTGCAGTCGGCATCGACGATCACGTTGCCGGGTTTCAGATCGCCGTGCACGATGTGATTGCGATGCGCGTAGTCCAGCGCCTCGCCGATGGCGCCGATGATGGACAGCGCCTCCTCCGGCGGCAGGCCCGCGCCGCCGCGCAAGCGCAGTTGCTTGTACAGCGACTCGCCCGGCAGGTATTCCATGGTCATGAACACGCTCTGGCCGTCGCGATCGCAGTCGATGACCCGCACGATGTTCTGGTGCGTCAGGTTCTGTAGCTTGTGGGCCTCGCGCTGCAAGGCCGCCATGGAACCGAAGTAGTGGCTGAACGGGACGGTCAGCACCTTCACCGCGATGAACGGATCCTGCGCACCGGCCTCGACGCGGCGCAGGTCCACCGCCTTGTAGACTCGGCTCATGCCGCCCTCGCCGATCAGCGCGGTGAGGCTGAAGCGCCCCTGCAGCACCGTGCCCACGCCCACCGAGCCGGGGCGCATGCCGCGGCCCTCCCCGCCGGTTCTGCCGCCGGTGCCGGTGGCTTCGGTCTCGCCCAGGATGATGGTGGCCGGCGGCTCCTGCGAAGGAATGCTGCTGTTCTGGTGCGAGGAACGGGTGGCCACCGTCTCTTCCTTGGGCCAGGCGGTGATGCGGCTCAGCAGCGTATCGACCGTATCATCCGGCAGGGTGCGCCGGGCGCGATGCTCGTTGATGATTTGCACGAGCTTGACCGGCGCGACGCGCTCCACCGCCAGCTGCCGGTACATTTCCGATAGCAGCTGGTCGCGGGTCAGATCTCCCTCCTGGAAAGATTGCAACGCGTGCGCGAATGCGGACATGGGCCAAGCTGTACGGGTTCCCCTGAATCGGGGCGTATGATACGTCAATCCCGGCCCCGCCGTCAGGCGCGCTCCCAATCGGCCAACAGCCGGGCCTCCTGTTCGCGCGCGGATGCCAATGCCCGCGCCTTGATCGGGCCGAAACCGCGAATGCGCTCTGGCAATCGCGCCAGTTGGATGGCGACGGGCAGGCGCGCCGGAGTCAGCTCCGCAAACATGACCTCCAGGCGGTGCTCGTAATCGCGAATCAGTTGTCGCTCCAGGCGCCGCTCGGCGCCGTAGCCAAACACGTCCCAGCGAGTCCCACGGAGCCTGCGCAGCCTTGCGAGCAGGCGCAGCGGCGGAAGAATCCAAGCGCCGAAGGCCCGCTTGCGTGGCATGCCGGTGAGCGGATCGCGCCGCGCCAAAATCGGCGGTGCCAGATGAAACTTGAGCCGGCCGCCCGGTGCGAAGGTCTCGCGCAGCGCCTGCTCGAAGGCCGGCGAGGTATGCAGCCGCGCCACTTCGTATTCATCCTTGTAGGCGAGCAGCTTGTGATAACCGCGCGCCACTGCCTCGGCCAGCGCCGTGGAACACGGCTCGACACGGCACTCCGCCTCCGACGCCCGCGCCACGACGTCGCGATAGCGCTGCGCCAGCGCGGCGTGCTGATAGTCGGCGAGGTGCCGTGCACGCGTCTCGACCAGGGCATCGAGGTCGAGGGACCACTCCTGATCGGCGTTCGCATCTGCCGGCTGCAGCAAGGCTTGCAGTCTGCGCGGTGCCGCCGCCCACACGCGGCCCAGCTCCAGCGCGCGCAGGTTGAACTCCACCGCCGCGCCATTCAGCCGGATAGCCTCGCGCAGCGCGCCTGGCGAGACGGGCAGAAGCCCCTTTTGCAGCGCCACGCCCAGCAGCAGCATGTTGGTGGCCACGGCATCGCCCAGCAGACGCAGGGCCACGGTGTTGGCATCCAGGCCCGCGACCCGCGCCGCGCCCACGTGTTCATCGATGTTCCGCCGCAGTATCGCGCTCTGAAAGGCCTCGTCGGGATCGAGCTGGAATCGGCCGGTGGGCACCAGATGTTCGTTGAGCACCACCGAGGTCCGACCGGGCGCCATGCAGCGCAGCGCCTCGGCGCTCGCCGTCACCACCAGATCGCAACCCAGCACCACGTCGGCGCCACCGGTCCCCATGCGCATACTCTCCACGCCCGCCGCAGCGCGCCGCAGCTTGACGTGCGAGAACACCGCGCCGCCCTTCTGCGCAAGGCCGGTCATGTCGTACACGCTGACCTGCTGCGACTCCAGGTGCGCGGCCATGGCCAGCAACGCACCGATGGTGACCACACCAGTACCGCCGATGCCGGTGATCAGCACCGAGCAGCTTGTCGCTTTCAAGGGTGGCGGTTCGGGCAGATCCGCGAACAGCTCCGGACCGAGCTGCGCGGGAGCCGGACGGCGCAGCTGCGCGCCTTCCACGGTGACGAAGGAGGGACAGAAGCCGGACAGGCAGGAGAAGTCCTTGTTGCAGGCGGACTGGTCGATCCGACGCTTGCGGCCGAATTCGGTCGCAAGCGGCAGCACCGAGACGCAGTTGGACTGCACCGAGCAGTCGCCGCAGCCCTCGCAGACTTGCGCGTTGATGAACACACGGCGCGAGGGATTTTCCAGCGTACCACGCTTGCGCCGGCGCCGTTTCTCCGCCGCGCAGGTCTGTTCGTAGATGAGCGCGCTCACGCCCTTGTGGGCGCGCAGCTCGCGCTGCAGGACATCGAGTCCGGCGCGCGGATGGAAGGTGACGCCGGGCGCGAACGTCTCGCGCCGCCGATATTTGCCGATGTCATCGCTCACCACCGCGATGCGCTGCACGCGCTCCGCGCGCAGCTGCCAACTGATCTGCGCGGCGGACAAACCGCCCTCCACCGGCTGCCCGCCGGTCATGGCCACGGCATCGTTGAGCAGAATCTTGTAGGTGATGTTCACGCCGCTGGTGACCGCGGCGCGTATGGCCAGACTCCCCGAATGAAAGTACGTGCCGTCGCCCAGGTTCTGAAACACGTGCTCCACGTCGCTGAACGGCGCCATGCCGCACCAGTTCGCGCCCTCGCCGCCCATTTGCGTGGGTGGCAGGGTATGCCGGTTCATGAACAGCGCCAGCGTGTGACAACCGATGCCAGCCATGGCCAGGCTCCCCTCGGGGACGCGGGTGGAGGTGTTGTGCGGACAGCCCGAACAAAAATAGGGTGTACGTGTCACCGGCGCCCGCGGCGCCTGCGTAGCCCGTTGCAGGATCGCGCGCAGGCGCCGCAGCGTTGCGCGCAGCGTCTCATCGGCCAGCTCGAGCGCTTCCAGCCGCGCGCCGATCGCCTGCGCCACGGCGAGCGGTTCGAGCGGCACATCCACCGGCAGAAGCGGCGAGCCGTCGGCGCCGCGCTTGCCGCTGAGCCGCGGCCGCGAGCCGTCGGGCAGGCCGTACAAAATGCGGGCGGCCTGCTGCTCCATGAACGGCGCCTTCTCCTCCACGAACAGTAATTCGCGCCGCTCTCGCGCGAATTCGGTGAGCCCCTCCGGCTCCAGCGGCCAGATCAGCGCCGGCTTGTACACACCGATGCCGATCCGCGCGAGACGCGCTTCGTCCAGTTCCAGCAGGTGCAGCGCCTCCTCCACATCGAGGTAGGATTTGCCTGCGGCGACGATGCCCAGCCCGCCCGCGCCGCCGGCATGCACGATGCCATCGAGCCGGTTGTGGCGCACGTAGCGCTGCACCAGCGGCAGCTTGTGATTGTGCAGGCGCGAGTCATCCCCCAGCGGATCGAAGGCATGCCGCGCATGCACGCCGCCCTCCGGCAGCTGCGCTTCCGGCAGGCTGATCTCGGGCCAGCCGTCCAAATCCACCGTGGCGGTGCTCTCCACGGTTTCGTTCACGCATTTGAACCCCACCCAGGTGCCGGAAAACCTGGACAGCGCGAAGCCATGCAGGCCGAGTTGCAGGTACTCCTGCACCGTCGCGGGATACAGCACCGGCAAGCCGTTCGCGGCCACGGCCAGCTCGCTCTGATGCGCGATGGTGGAACTCTTGCCGGCATGATCGTCACCGAACGCCAGCAATACCCCGCCGTGGCGCGAACTGCCCATGCGATTGCCATGTTTGATCGGATCGCCGGCGCGATCGACACCGGGGCCTTTGCCATACCAGATCGCGAACACGCCATCCACGCGCGCGCCCGGCAGCAGGCCCACCTGCTGCGAACCCCAGATGGCGGTGGCCGCCAGGTCCTCGTTCACGCCCGGCTCGAAGCGGATACCGGCGGCCGCGAGCCGCGCCCGTTCCTGGGTGAGCTGCTGGTCGTAGCCGCCCAGCGGTGAGCCGCGATAGCCGCTGATGAAGCCCGCGGTGTTGAGCCCCGCGGCCGCATCGCGCGCCCGCTGCATCAGCGGCAGGCGCACCAGCGCCTGCGTGCCGTTCAGCAGGACACGGCCGCTTTGCTTGGTGTACTTGTCATCCAGTTGCACGGCCACTGTCATTGGACCTTCACGGCGTCGAAAAGGCGGTGACTATATGCCGCGAACGTGGAGCCGACTAGGCCGGAGCGCGGCGCCGCGCCGGCGACAGGCCCACCTGTCGAGCCAGGGCGCGCCTGCCGATCAATGGAACCATATCGTTGCGCGACTGCGCAACGCGCATCGGCTAAGATGCACGCATCTGCGTCCCATCACGGATCATTCATGAGCGCATCCCAGCCAGGCGCCCAAGGCCCGCAATACATGAGTGGATTCGGCAACGAATTCGCCAGCGAAGCGCTGCCGGGCGCCCTGCCGGCGGGACGCAATTCCCCGCAGCGCTGCGCCTACGGCCTGTACGCCGAACAGCTTTCGGGCACCGCCTTCACCGCGCCACGCCACGCCAATCGCCGCTCCTGGCTGTATCGCATCCGACCGGCCGTGGTGCACGGCGAGTTCCGCGAGCAGGCACATGCGCGCCTGGATGCGGCGCAGAGCGCCGCACCTTCGCCCAATCAATTACGCTGGGACCCCTTGCCCCTGCCGGCCGAGCCCACGGATTTCGTCGAGGGCCTGCATCCCATGGCCGGCAACGGCGCGCCAGGATCCTTCTCCGGCAGCGCCATCTACCTGTATGCCGCCAACCACGCGATGCAGGATCGCTATTTCTACGATGCCGACGGCGAACTGTTGATCGTGCCGCAGGAAGGCGCGCTGCGGATCGACACCGAGTTTGGACGCATCGAGCTGGAACCGCTGGAAATCGCGGTGATTCCGCGCGGCGTGCGCATGCGCGTGATGCCGCTGGGCGCGGCGGCGCGCGGCTATATCTGTGAGAACTTCGGGGCGCCGTTCCGGCTGCCGGACCTGGGGCCCATCGGCTCGAATGGTCTGGCCAATCCGCGCGATTTCCAGGTGCCCGTGGCGCGCTACGAGGACCACGAGGCGCCCGGCACGTTGCTGGCGAAATTCGACGGACGGCTGTGGGCCGCCGATATCGTCCACTCGCCGCTGGACGTGGTGGCCTGGCATGGGAACGACGTGCCCTACAAGTACGACCTGCGGCGCTTCAACACCATCGGCTCCATTTCATTCGATCATCCCGATCCGTCCATATTCCTGGTGCTGCACTCTCCCAGCGACACCGCCGGCACCAGCAACATCGACTTCGTGATTTTTCCGCCGCGCTGGCTGACCGGACGCGATACTTTCCGTCCGCCCTGGTTCCATCGCAACGTGGCCAGCGAATTCATGGGCCTGATCCACGGCGTGTACGACGCCAAGGCGGCCGGCTTCGTACCCGGCGGCTGCTCGCTGCACAACTGCATGAGCGGGCATGGCCCCGACGCCCAAACCTTCGAGCGCGCCAGCGCCATCGACACGCGCACGCCGCAGTACGTGGCCGATACCATGGCCTTCATGTTCGAAACGCGCCTGCCGCTGCGGCCGACCCGCGCGGCGCTGGGCGGCGCGGCGCGCCTGCAAGGCGATTACCGCGAGCAGTGGCTCAAGCTCGCCCGCCACTTCAATCCGGAGCAGCCATGAGTACGCCTGCGCTCGATGCCACGCACGATCCGGCCGTGCGTAGCTGGGTAAGTTCGGCGAACGAACCGCAGGCCGACTTTCCCATTCAGAACCTGCCCTTCGGCGTCTTTCGCCGCCAAGGGAGCGGTGAGGCATGGCGCGGTGGCGTGGCCATCGGCGACAACATCTTGGATTTGCAAGCCCTGCACGGCGCCGGTATGGCCTTGCCGCACACGGTCACGGCGCCACTGGGCGCCGCCGCGCAGTCTTCGCTGAACGAATTCATGGCGCTGGGTGAGCCCTGCTGGCATGCGTTACGCCTGGCGCTGTTCGCGCTGCTGCGCGAGGGCGCCGCCGAACGCGAGGCAGTCGCGCGCTGCTTGGTCCCGCAGGCGCAGGCGCAGATGAACGTGCCCGCGCGCATCGGCGATTTCACCGACTTCTACGCCTCCATCCATCACGCCACCGCCGTGGGCCGGCTGTTTCGGCCGGACAATCCGCTGCTGCCCAACTACACATGGGTGCCCATCGGTTATCACGGCCGCAGCTCCTCCATCGGCGTGTCGGGCCAGCAGTTTCACCGTCCGCTGGGCCAGCGGCTGCCACCGGGGCAGACGACGCCGGCGCTGCTGCCCAGCGCGCGCGTGGACTACGAGCTGGAGCTGGGCGTGTTCGTGGGCCCGGGCAATGAGCCGGGACAGCGCATCCCGCTGGATGAAACCGGCGCGCATATTTTCGGGCTGTGCGTGCTCAACGACTGGTCGGCGCGCGACATCCAGGCCTGGGAATATCAGCCACTGGGTCCGTTCCTGGCCAAGAATTTCGCCACCACGATTTCGCCCTGGATCATCACCGCGGAGGCGCTGGCGCCGTTTCGCGTGCCACATGAACGCATGCCCGGCGCACCCGCGCCACTCGACTATCTCGACAACGAACGCAATCGCGGCGCGGGCGCGCTGGATGTGCAGATCGAAGCCTGGATCTCGACCGCGGCGATGCGCGCCCGCGGCGATGCGCCGCAGCGCCTGTCGCACAGCAGCTTCCGCCACTCCTACTGGACGGTGGCGCAGATGCTCGCCCACCACAGTGTGAATGGCTGCAATTTACAGCCCGGCGATCTGCTGGGCACCGGCACGCAGTCGGGTCCCGCGCCGGAGGAGGCGGGCTCGCTCCTGGAACTCACGCGCGGCGGCAAGCAGCCGCTCGCGCTGCCGGGAGGCGAGCAGCGGACTTTCCTGGAAGACGGCGATGAGATCGAGCTGCGTGCCTGGTGCGAGGCGCCCGGGCGGCGGCGCATCGGATTCGGCAGCGCAACCGGCCGGCTGCTGCCTGCGCGAACCTGAAACGGGAGGCGAATCATGAATGCGAACCCCATGAACACCGACGGCTTCGAATTCGTCGAGTACGCGGCTCCCGATCCGCAGCTCCTGCGCCAGCTGTTCGAGCGCATGGGCCTGCCGGCGATCGCGCAGCATCGGCGCAAGAACGTGACGCTCCATGCCGCGGGCGATGTACATTTCATCATCAACGCCGAGCCCGACAGTTTCGCGCAGCAGTTCGCGCGCCAGCACGGGCCCTGCGCCTGCGCCATGGCCTTCCGCGTTGCCGACGCGGGGTGCGCCTACGAGCGCGCGCTCCAACTCGGCGCCAAGGCCGGCCCCACCACCGCCGGCCCGATGGAACTCAACATCCCGTCCATCGTGGGCATTGGCGGAAGTCTCATCTACCTGGTGGATCGCTACGGCGAGCGCTCCATCTACGATGTTGATTTCGTGGCGACGAAGCCTGCCCCGCCGGCGCCGGCCACGCGCCTCACCGGCATCGACCATCTCACCCACAACGTGCACCGCGGCCACATGGACGAGTGGGCCGGCTTCTACGAACGGCTGTTCAACTTCCGTGAGATCCGCTACTTCGAGATCGAGGGCAAGCAGACCGGGCTGTTCTCGCGCGCGCTCACCTCGCCCTGCGGCAAGATCCGCATCCCCATCAACGAAAGCCAGGACGACAAGAGCCAGATCGAGGAATACCTGCGCGAGTATCAGGGCGAAGGCATCCAGCACATCGCACTGTCGACCGACGACATCTACGCGGCGGTGGATGCGCTGCGGACCAACGGCGTGCAGTTCCAGGACACGCCCGCGCCTTACTACGAGGGCATTGCCGCGCGCATCCCGCGCCATGACGAGGACGTGACGGCGCTGCGCCGGCGCGGCATCCTGATCGACGGCAGCCTGGAGTCAGGCATCCTGTTGCAGATTTTCACCCGTAACGTGATCGGACCGATTTTCTTCGAGATCATCCAGCGCAAGGGCAACCAGGGCTTCGGCGAGGGCAATTTCCGCGCGCTGTTCGAGTCCATCGAGCTGGACCAGCAGCGGCGCGGGGTGATCTGAAGGGCGCCGGCCGCTCGATTGACGCTCGCGGGGACCGCCCGCACAATAGCATCAGATGTCTGGTGCACCGCCTCCCCTTCCACTCGCCCCGCAACGCGTGGTCGAGCTGCAGCATGGCCACAATTTTCGTGATATCGGCGGCTACCGCGCCGGCTCGGTCACCACCCGCTGGGGATGCGTCTACCGCTCCGGCTCGCTGGCGTGGCTGAGCCACGAGGACCAGGATCAACTGCAGGCGCGGGGCATCAGCGCCATTTTCGATCTGCGCAGCGATGGCGAACGGCGCGCCCGTCCGAGCCGCGTGGAGCGCCTGCAACCCGCGATTCACGGCTGGCGTGAACACCCCGGGAGCGTCGCCAACCTGCTTACCGCCATGCGCCGGCGGGACACCTCGTCGGGTGATTTACGCCAGATGATGATCGGCTTCTACCGCGAGCTGCCGTTCGAGCAATCCGAATCGCTCAGCAAGGTGTATCAACTCATCGCCGGCGGCTCGGTGCCGCTGATCGTGCACTGCTCGGCGGGCAAGGATCGCACCGGTGTGGCCATCGCCCTGCTGCTGGCCCTGGTGGGCGTCGAGCACGACCTCATTTTCGAGGACTACCTGCTGACCGAGTCCTGCTTCGAAAAGACCCGCGGCATGGTGATCCGTGAAAACGCACAGCAGGGCGCGACGCCCGTGGATGTGCGGATCTGGGAACCAGTGCTGCGCGCCGATCCCGCTTATCTGGATGCCATGTTCGAGACCGTGATGGAGCGCTGCGGGAGTTTGGATGCGTATTTCGAGCAGCACCTGCGCGTGGATGCGCCGGCGCGCGCGGCGATCCGCCGGCACCTGACCGGCTAAAGACCGCGTTCAGCCGCCGGCCACTTCCACAGTGCGGCGCGCCTGAGTCAAATGGGGAATGTCGTACATCAAGCCGTCGATGGACACCGTGCCCGCATTGGGCGATTGGGCGAAGGCAGCGATGATGCGGCGGGCGCGTTCCACCTCTTCCTTCGAGGGTACGAAACATTCGTTGATGATCGGCACCTGGTCGGGATGGATGGCCAGACGACCGGTGAATCCTTCGTGACGCGCCATGCGCGAAGCGGTGCGCAATCCCTCGCTGTCCCGAAAATCCACGAATACGGTTTCGACCGCCTGCAGGTCGGCGGCCCGCGCGGCCATGAGGCAGAGAGCGCGCGAGGTCCGGAAGGCGGTGCTCCATTGGCCATCCGCGCCGCGATTGCCCAGCGCGCCCAGCGCGGTGGCCAGATCCTCGGCGCCCCAGGTCAGTCCCAGCAACCGCGGTAGGCGGTGGCTGGCGTACTCGCCCAGTCGAAACACCGCTCCCGCTGTTTCGGTGGCGATCGGCAGGATGCGAATCGACTGCACCGGGAGTCCGTGCTGAACCTCGAAGGCATCCAGGTAATGCGACAGGCGCGCGGCATCCGCGACGCCCTCCGCCTTCGGCAGCACGATGCCATCCGGCCCGCCCGGCATGATGGCCGCAAGGTCGGTGAGCGCCGCGCCGGAGCTCAACGCGTTGATGCGCACCCAGAACGGTGTGCGCCGCTGACCGCGCGGCCGTTGACCCAGAAACTCGCGCGCCATCGCACGCGCCTGCGGTTTGTTCGGCGCCGTGACCGAATCTTCCAGGTCCAGGATGAGCGCATCGGCACCCGCAACCGCGCCGCGCGCGAGCTTCTTGTCCGAGTCGGCCGGAACGAACAGGAAGGACCGCAAGTTCACGGCGAGGCCGGCTTCTTGCGTTGCAGGCCGGTGCGCTTGCAGGAGGCCACCAGTTCGTCGCGCTGGTTGAAGGCGCGGTGCACGAAGATGACGATGCCCTGGTCCGGCCGCGAGGCGGACTCGCGCAGGTCGATGACCTCGGTTTCCACGCGCAGGGTATCGCCGACGAAAACCGGCTTGGGGAAACGCACTTCATCCCAGCCCAGATTGGCCACGGCGGTGCCCAGCGTGGTGTCGCCCACGGAGATGCCGACCATCAGGCCCAGGGTGAACACGGAGTTGACGATGCGCGTGCCGAACTGCGTGCCGCGCATATAGTCTTCGTCCAGGTGCAGCTGCGCAGGATTGTGCGTGAGCGTGGTGATGAGCACATTGTCCGTCTCGGTCACGGTGCGGCGAATCGCGTGCTTGAAGACCTGCCCTACTTCGAGCTCGTCGAACCACAGGCCTGCCATCATGCCTCCGGAGACGCGGGGGCGGCTGGCGGCGGTTCGGTCGGCTCGATTTCCAGCCTCTCGGTCGCAGGCGCCCCGGTAGAAGCCCGGAGGCGCTCCTCGATCTCCCGCCATAAAGCCGTATAGACCTGGCCCGCGGGGCTGGAGGGCGCATAGGCCGCCACGGCAGCGCGGCGCGCGCTCATGCGCTCGATGTCACTGGAGTACGGCACCTCCTGCACGTTTGGCGTCGGCACGGGCAGATCGTCGATCTGCTGCTTGCCGTTGACCAGGCGCTTGGCGGAAATCGACGCGGGTTCCCCGCGCAGCAAGTGTGTGGCGGCGCCCTGGGCATCGAGGTCCCGAATGAGCGTCCGCCCGCCGCTGATTGAATGCAGATAGGCGAGATTGACCACGGTGGTGGTCTTGCCCACCCCGCCCTTGATATTGGTGACCGCTATGATCTTCAAGACAGTAAATAATCCTCGGCTGCCTGCACTCCCAGTTCCACGATGGCCGGCGTCATTTCCTGCGCCGCGGGCTCCGCCTGGCGAGTGTGGATCCAACCCAGGTAGGTGCTGCCGCGTGCCGCCAGAAACAGCGGCAGTCGCCGCACGGCCTCCTCGCTCAGCGGCCGGTGCCGGCGGTAACCCGCGATCATCGCCTCGCGCGCGGTCTCATAATACGGCTCGCGGCGGATGAAATACAGGCTGGTGGCAATTTCGAACAGATGCCAACCGAACCCGGCGTCGTCGAAATCGATGATGCGCAGTCCGCCCGGCCCGACCATCACATTCTCCGGCACGAGATCGGCGTGGATGAGACCGAAGCGGTCCGCGCCGGTTCCCCAGCCATCCAGGTCCTTCCGTAGGCGCTCGCGCAGGCGCTCGAACATGGCGCGCTGTGCCGGGGTCAGGGCCCGCAATTCCCAGAACCGGCCCCACAGCGGCTGCTCGCCGACGAAACCCTCGAGATCCCAGGCATGGCGGTGGAAGTCGGCCGGCGCCCGCCACCTTTGCGTGTGATTGTGCATGCGGGCGGCGAGTTGTCCGATGGTCTCGTAGCTGCGGGCGATGGCCTGCACATCGCCCGCCACCCCGCCCTCGGTGCTGCCGAGTTGCGCGCCCTCGATCCACTCGAACAGGTCCACCTGGCGCGCAGGACCGGTTCCCGGCGCGCTCACGTTCTCGAACGTCCGACCCGACTTCGAAAGCACCACCACCGGCACTTCGATGCCGGCGGCGGCCAGTGCCGCGCACCAATGCGCTTCGGACCGAAGCGCCGCCTCGCTGTGGTAACCCAGACGATGCACGCGCAATGCGCGGCGGCCGCCGCTGCGCAACGACACGGCGAACACCGCGTTCTCGCGCACCTTGATCGGCGTGACGGCCACCGCATCGATGCCCCACAGCGGCAGCGCCGCGCGGGCGATGCGCATCATCAGCTCATCCGGCGCGGCCGATTCCACGTTACAAACCCTTGAGCACGTCGTCCAGCGTATCGACCAGCAGATCCGCGTGCTCAGGCTTGAAGGGCATGGGGGGACGGATTTTCAGAATATTGTCGTGCACGCCGATGCGGCTGATGAGCACGCCGCGATCGCGCATGGCATTGATGAGACGCTTGGTCTGCGCCGGCGCCGGCGTCTGGGCCTTGCGGTCGGTGACCAGTTCCACGGCGAAGAACATGCCCTTGCCGCGCACATCGCCGATGAGTTGATGTTTGTCCCGCAGACGGTTCAGGCGCTCGATCACATACGCGCCGGTGGTGCGCGCATTGGCCAGCAGTTGCTCGCGCTCCAGCACCTCCAGCACTGCCATGCCGGTCGCCGCCGACACCGGGTTGCCGCCGAAGGTGTTGAAATACATGTTGCGGCTTTCGAAGGCTTCGATGAGATCGGGGCGCGTCACCACGCCGGCCAGCGGATGGCCGTTGCCCATGGGCTTGCCCATGGTCACGATGTCGGGCACCGCGCCCAGCGCGGCGTGGCCCCACATGTGCGTACCGAAGCGGCCAAAGCCGCCCTGCACTTCATCGGCGATCACCAGGCCCCCGGCGGCGTGCACGAGGTCCGCGACGCGCTGCAGATACCCGGGCGGCACGTTCGGCAGGCCTTCCGACGACAATGCCGTGCACAACAGGATGCCGGCGAGCTTCACCCCCTTGGCGTGAAAATCCTCGATGGCCTGCTGCACGTCGGCCGCGTAGGCGTGCACCAGTTCCGCATCGCTGCGGCCACGCCGCTCGCGGTACGGATCGATGACGGGAATAGTGCGCACATACGGCCCGCGTTGCTCGGGCGGTGTAAACAGGCTGCTGATCTGGGACACCGCCACCGTGTTGCCGTGGTAGGCGAAGGCGGTGGAAATGATCCCCTGGTGGCCGGTGGTCTCGCGCGCGATGCGCAGCGCCAGTTCGTTGGCCTCGCTCCCGGTGCACACGAACACGATGTTCGACAGCGAGGCATCGAAAGTGCCGAGCAGCCGCTCGGCATAGGCGACGATGCCCTCATCCAGATAACGGGTATGCGTATTGAGTATCGCCGCCTGCCGGCTCAAGGCCGCGACCACATACGGGTGGCAGTGGCCGACGTGCGGCACGTTATTGTAGGCATCGAGGTAACGCCGCCCGTCGGCATCGAACACCCACACGCCCTCGCCACGCACCAGGTGCAGCGGGCGATCGTAGAACAGCGGTGAGTGCCGGCCCATCACCCGATAGCGGCGCTCCAGCAACGAAGGCGTGTTCATCGGCGCTCCTGACTCTTGTAGTAGGCCTCCAGCACGATGGGGCTCTCGGGCAGCGTCGAACCCCCGTCCACCACGATGGTCTGGCCGGTGATGTAGGCGGCTTCGTCCGAGGCCAGAAACAGCATGGCGTTGGCGATGTCGCGCGGCAGTCCCAGTTTACCGATGGGAATGCAGGCCGCCATCTGCTGCAGTTCCTCCTCGCTGCCCAGCGCCTTCATCGCCTCGGTGAGAATGTAGCCCGGTTCCACGCCGTTGACCGTGATGCGTTCGCGCGCGTATTCCAACGCCGCGGTGCGGATCAGCCCGTTCATGCCCGACTTGGAAGCGGCGTAATGCGCCGTACCCGGCATCACCACGTTCGGTCCGGTCACCGAGGAGGTAAACAGGATGCGACCGCCGCCCTGCTTGCGCAGGTGCGGGAGCGAGGCTTGGATGAGCCAGAAGCCCGCCTTCAAATTCACCGACAGCGTGCGCTCCAGGTCCGCATCGCTGAGCTGCTCGATGGGAATGACGGGATAGACGGCGGCATTGTGGATGACGATGTCCAGCCGTCCGAAGGTATCGGCCGTGTGCTTCACCGCGCGATCGACCTCGGCGCGCGAACCGATATCGCATTGCAGGAGCTTGGCCTCGCCGCCGCCGGCCACGATGGAATCCGCCACCGCCTTGCCGTTGGCGGCCGTACGCGTGACGATCATGATGCGCGCGCCTGCGGCGGCGAACACGCGCGCAATGCCCTCGCCGATACCCTGGCCGGCCCCGGTGACCAACGCGACCTTGCCGTGCAGATTTCCGATCATGTCATCGCCTCTGAAGTTCGACTGGGATGAGAACGCCGATGCTGTATCAGCACCGGCGGCAGAATGCACAGCCAGCTGACCACGAACAAACCAATGGCGATCCAGTTCACCGGCGCATAATGACCGTCGGTGATCACGCTGGCGGCGAGCGCCGGCCCGATGGCCAGGCCCACCATCTGCATGGCCACGGCATTGACCACCACCCGTCCGCGGCGATCGAAGCTGGCCATGGAACCGAGCAGGAATGGATGGGTCATGTTCCAGAAAAAGTTGTAGACACAGACCCACAGCGAAAACGCCAGGTATTCGAACCGGCCGATGAGAAACAACAGGCTCGTCGCACCGCCCAGGATGCCCACGGTCAGCGGACGCCAGCGCCCGAAACGTGAACCCACCGCAGCCGCCAGCATGGCGCCACCCACACCGGCCACTTGCGATACCGTCAGCCCGTTCGCCACCTGCTGCTCGGGCAGTCCGCCGGCCACGCCGATCAGGAACAGGTAGGCCCACATCACGCCCTGCGCCACGAAATACAGCAGCATGGCCACCAGCGCCGAGCCCTGCAGTGCGCGCGGCAGGTTGACCGCATCGGCCTCCACCGGCCCCGCCGTGTCACCGTCCACCGGCAGGGCCTTGAGCATCGGTAGCGCTGTCAGCGGAAACAAGGTCAGGAACACCAGCACACCCACCATGCCGTTCCAGGCGAACATGCTCGGCATGACGTACAGCCCCGCCGCGCCGTACAACAACACCCACATGATGAGGTAGCCGAAATTACGGTCCGGCTTGTCGGTAAGGCCGGTCACGGTGAAGCCCAGCGAGATCAATCCCCCCGCCCCGGCACCGCACAGGAAACGCAGCAGCAGAAAAGCCGCGTGGCCGTGCACGAACACGCAGGCGAGATTGGTGGCAGCCATACCCAAGAGCGAGGCCGCGCACACACTGCGCCAGTTGAACCGGTGCGAGAAGAACGTCATCAGCAAAGTGGTCGAGGTGATGCCCCACACCTCGATCGAGGCTGCGTAACCGGCCTGCTTTTCATCGAAGCCCAGGGACTGCACCAGCCCCTGCACGAAGCCCGGCTGGATGATGAACACCTCGGCGCCGATGCAGCTGATGAGAATCGCGGCCGTCAGGCGCCAGGGATGGCTTTCCCTGGCGCCTGACGGGGTGTTGACCTGATGCATGCGGGTTCGCCTTCGAGGTTGACCGTCACCAGCTGTAGCGCAAGCCCACGCCATAGGTGCGCGGTGCCCCGTACACGCTCTGGTTGGAGCCGATGAACCCCGACAGATCGAGGTTGTAGACGCGATACTGCTTGTTGGCGAGGTTGCGTACGAAGGCGGAGAAGTCCCATTTGCCATCGGCGGTGATGTAGGCCAGACGAGCATTGGTGACGGCGTAAGCCGCCTCGCGGTCCACCTGCGCGTTGATCAGCTCCAGGTATTGAACCGAGTTCCACTTGGTATCGGCTGAAACCGAGGCGGTACCGCCCGCCAACGGCCAGTCGTATTTGGCCACGGCGTTGAAGCTCCAGCGCGGCGCCTGTGGCATCTGCGCGGTAATGAAGACACCGCCAGGCGTCGGCACATCGTCGACCTCGGTCTCCAGATGCGAGACACCGAGTTGCAGATTCAGTCCCTTGATCGGAATCACCGCAAATTCCAGTTCGCCGCCCTTCACCTTGGCGTTCACATTCTCCACCACCTGCGTAGCCACGTTCAGGAAGAAGCCCTGGTAGTCCTTGTAGTCGTAGTAGAACGTGGCTGCATTGATCCGCGCCGCGCCGTCAAGAAACGTGGTCTTGACGCCCAGTTCGTAGCTGGTGAGGCGCTCCTCCTTGTAGGGTAGCGTAGCCGGGTCCACCGGACCTGAGGTCGGCGCCGACCAGCCGCCACCCTTGGCGCCGCGATTCACGCTGGCGTACAACAGCGTGTCCTTGACCGGCTTGAAGTCCAGTTCCAGCTTGCCGGTGCCGATGTTGAACTTCTTGCTGGCGCCCGGATAGTCCGGTGCCACGTAGTGCAGGGTTTGCGGACAGTCCTCGCAGAAGTAATCGTAGTCGAATTTCTTGTCATCGTTGGTGTAGCGCGCACCGGCGATCACCGTCCAGCGTGGCGCAAAGTCATATTCCACCTGCGCAAACACCGAGGGCGAGGAGTTCTTGGTGATGAAATGGGCGCTGCCGTTGCCGATCGGCTGCACGATGCTGGTGGTACCGATGTCATCGCTCCTGTAATTCAGGTAATACACGCCGCCCACCCAGCGGAAGCGGTCGGAGGAGCCGTTGAGGCGAAGTTCCTCGGAGAACTGGTGATAGTGGTACCACACGTCATAGTTGAAGAACGGCAGCGGGGATATGTCCGAATCCTCGCCGTAACGCTTCTGCACACGCAGGTAATCCGTGACCGAGGTCAGCGTCGTGTCGCCAGCAAGTTTCCAGGTGGCATGCAGGGTCGCACCGCCCACCGTGCGGTTGAAGATGCCGCGCCGATCCTCCTCCTGCACGAAGGGATCCGTATTGGTCTTGATGAAGCCGATGGAGTCGGGCTGACCGGGGGTGAATACGCCACGAAAAGTGCCGTCCGCTGCATCCGGCCGCGAAGACGCCCAGGAATAGTTGCCGGCGGTCTCGTTGTCATTGAGGATGCCATGCAGTTTCAACAGGTACTCCGCGTTCTCGGATGGCTTGAACAGTAGCTGCAGCCGGGCGGCATACTGCTTCTGGTCGTTGATGCGGTGCCCGATCAGGTTATCGATGTAGCCCTCGTGATAAGCAGTGGCGAACGACAACCGCGCGGCCAGCGTATCGCTGAACTGGTGATTGATGGCACCCTCGGTATTGATCGCCCGGTAATTGCCGAAAGACACATCCAGGTAGCCATCGTCGTTGAACGCAGGCTTGTGGCTGATGTAATGGATCAAACCACCCGTGGCATTGCGCCCGAACAGCGTACCCTGTGGTCCGCGCAGCACTTCGACCCGGTCGATGTCGAACATGCTGCCGGCGAGGGCGCCGGTGGAGGCGATGTAGGCATCGTCGGCATACACCGCGACCGGCGCTTCCTGGTGGTCGCTGAAGTCGTTCTGCGACACACCGCGCAGGTTGTAGATGGTAACCGTGGCGCCGAACTGGTTGAACTGCATGCCCGGCACCTGTCCGGCCACGCTGGTGGGATCCTTCATGCCCAGTGACTGCAGCATGGAGGAGTCCACCGCCGTCAGCGAGGTACCGACGTCCTGCAGATTCTGCTCGCGCTTCTGCGCCGTGACCACGATTTCCGGCAGCTTGTCCTCGTCCGCGGCGGCTAGCGCCGCCGTGTTCGCGGCCAGGGCTGCAAGGCCGGCCAGGGCCGGCAGCATTTTGTTGAAGCCTTTACGCATATGCATCCCCATGCTGATGTGAGTTTATTTTGTCGTCGAAGCCGGCGCCTGCGCCGGCGGGGCCCTGAAACTGCCCTTCATGAAAAAATCACCCTTGCAAATCCACTGGCCGCCGACCTTGGCCCAGAGGAACAGGATAGCAAAGGTGAAGGGTTTGTCCTTCGCCGGCATGACGTGGAAATCGGCCCAGTCCCAGCCCGCGTTGCCGTCCACGAAAGTGTACACCGAGTCGATCTTGACGTGATTGTCCTTGACCACTTCCTGATACAGCGGGCGGATGGCATCGCGCCCGACGAATATTCCCTCGCCCTCGCCCACCGAAATCACATCCGATGAATAGAACTTGGTCACGATGGTTTGCGCATCGTGCGCCGCGAAAGCCCTTTCCTTGAGGTCGTATTGCGCGCGGATCGCCCGCTTGAACGCGCGCAGGGCCGGGCTGTCCGGTGCGGCCGCAGCATGCGCGGCGGCGGCGCTCGCCGGCAAAGCCGCGGGGGATGCGGTAACCGCGCCGCCCGACGGACTCGCCGGTGCTACCGCTGCCGCGCTGCTTGGCGGGCTCGCCTGCGGCACCGCAGTCGCGCCCTTCGGCGGAGCCGCCGATGGTTCCGCCGCGGTCACGGTCCACGCCAAAAGCAGTGCAATCATTCCCGTCCATCTCGCGTTCATACGACCTCCAGAATCTGCTTGGCGGCACGCTCGCCTTCGCCGGCCGCGGTTTCCCACATCTGCGCCCCGCTCAGCTCCGAATGCCCGAAGGTCAGCCGGCCGAAGCGCCGGCTGAGCACGTCCTTGCCGGCGGGTTGGCCGTCCCTGCCGAAAAAGAACCCCGGCGGATCGACCACGTAGGCATGGCCCCAGCGGTTGGTGATGAGGCCAGCGATGTCGCGGCCGGCATCGAAGCCGTGATCGCCGAACATGCGCGCGAATTGCTCGCGTACCGCTGCATCGATCTGCGCATAGGACAGGGCGAACATCTGCATGCGCGCCGCGGTGCATTGCTGCGGGAACGGCAACCCTGGCAGCGGGAACGGAATGTACTGGGTGAGCACCGTGGGCTTGGCCGGGTCCAGCGGCTGGGTGACCTGGCCCGGGATTTCCAGGTTGCGCCGCAGGCTGGTCCACCAGCCGAAACCCTCGAACCAACGCGCCGAGGCAATGCCAAGATTCTCCAGGAACTTCCAATGACGCACCGCCACGTTGACCGTGAGCATGGGCGCGTGATGAAAGCCGTTCATGGCCTCGCGCACCTCGGGCGAGACGTCGCGGCAGATGTGCCGGTTGGCATGCTGCTGCCCACAGCAGATCACGCCGCGCGCGCGCACCTTGAACAGCTTGCCGCCCTTGGCATAAGTGACGGTGACGCCCTTGGCCGATTCGGGCGAACCCTCGTGCTGGATCGCCACCACGGTGGAGGCCAGGCGCATGCGCACCGGCTCGCCGGCGCGGTCGAGCTGATCCCAGCGGATGGCGCCATTCAAGATGTCCGCCATGTTGTATTCGCCGGTGATGGCCGCCGGCATGAACTTCTTGAGGAAGTGCCGCGCCGTGCCCGCGTGGCCGCCCGGGAAGCTGGCCAGATACACCGTATCGGTGGGATCGGCGCCGCCGTTCTGGTAGCGGTAATAGCCGTTCACACCGGGCTGCAGGAAGTTGTAGGCCGAATAGGCCGAAACCACGTCCGCGCCCAGACCGCACCCCATGGCGGCCATGACCGGGTTCAGGTAGCGCGTGACCTCGGGCAGCACCGACTCGTCCAGCCCCACCACGTCCTTCAGGAATTGCAGGTAGGTCATGCTGTCGAGCCAGCGTTCCCAGTCCTCGCGTTGCGGCGGATTGCGATATAGCTCCAGTGCCATCAGCGCCTGTTTGGCGCCTTCCGAAATGGGCGCGTGCTTGAAGCCGTCGCGCCAGGCGTTCTTGACCCAGCCGCTGCCCTGGTAGAAGTAGCCGATGTCCGCGCGCTCCCAGGCCACGTGCATCGGCGACCAGGCATCCTCCGGCACCAGCAGCGGCTTGCGCAGGCCGGTGGCCTTCTGAAACACGAACTCGTCGGGCCAACCCAGATCCTTGGCAAAATGGCTCCAAAAGCCCGCGAGCTTCGCCTTGTCGAAGGGCACGACGATGCCGGTGGCGCCCTGCGGCGCGGTGAGGTGGTAGCCGTCCACCATGAACTCGTTCTGCTTGGCCTCGCCCCCGAACACCGGGTGCTGGTCGAACAGCAGCAGGCTGCCCT